>JAJTGL010000087.1 GCA_021297795.1 Planctomycetaceae bacterium | reverse complement strand
CGGGAGCGCCCTGCTGCGGAGCGCTCGCGCCCGCCAGGACCAGCGTCGCGGCGACGGATCCGGCCACGAGGGACGGCGTGAGGAGGACGATGCGTGTGCTGCGTCGTGCGTGCTGCATGGCGGTCCTGCGCCTCGGAGGGCGCGTTCAGAATTCCATCTTGAAGGAGAGGCCCACCGCGAAGTCGATGCCCGCGGTGTACGAGGTGTTCAGGATGTCGGGTCCGATGTACTCGGAGCGGTAGACGGTCTGGATCTCGGGATTCAGCAGGTTCTTCGCCTGGAAGAAGAACTTCCAGTGGTCGGTGATCCTCTGCTGCATCGTGAAGTTGAGCGTGCCGTACGAGAGCGCGTAGATGCTCGGGATGTACGTGCCGGGCAGCTCGTATCCCGCACCCGACTCGAGCGTGTCGCCCTGCATGTTGTAGAAGACGCCGAGCGACGTGCCCATGTCGGCCCACTCGTACGTGGCGTTGACGTTGAGCAGGTACTCGGGGGTTCCCGCCATGTCGCGCGACGTGGTGGCGAAGCCGATGTCCTCGAAAATCTGCTGCTGGTCCTCGGGCAGCGTCACGCTCGAGCGGATGAACGTCGCGTTCGCGCCAAGCGCGAGACCGGCGAGATCCTCGTGCACGGCCTTCATCTCGAGCCGCGCCTCCATCTCGACGCCCGTCATCGAGCCGTCGGGATAGTTGATCGCGGTGGTGTAGGAGAAGTTCTGCGGCGCGACGAACTGGGCGTACTCGATGGGCAGGTCGATCGACTTGTAGAAGACCGAGCCCGACAGGAAGAGACCCTCGACCGGCTTGTAATCCGCGCGGAAGTCGTAGTTCTGCAGCGAGCTCATGTCGAGCTCGGGGTTGCCGATGAAGATCGGCCCGCCGAGGAACTCCTGCTGGAGGATCGGCGTCAGCTCGCGGAAGGTCTGCCGCGCGATCGTCTTCGCGGCGTTGACCGTGATGGTCAGCTCCTTGTCGGGCGCCCACTTCAGTCCGATCTGCGGCAGCAGGTCGTTCTGCTTGAAGTCGACGTTCGCGGCCGTGGGGTCGTCGGCGAAGCTGATCGGGACGAGGCCACCCGGCGGGAACCACGTCGCGCCCTGCTCGCCGTAGACCTCGGTGGTCAGCGAGGTCGACTCGATGCGCGCACCGGTGATCAGGTTGAACTGCTCGCCGAGGGGCATGTCGAGCATGCCGTACACGGCCCCGATGCGCTGATGACCGTCGTAGTCGATGTCGTAGATCGACTCGATCATCGGGTGGTCCTGATCGGGGAACACCTCGCTCCACGGGTCGTCCCAGCCGGCGACGTAGAAGGTGTCCTCGTCGCCCGCGTTGCTGAAGCTGTCCTGCGTGTAGGTCCGGTCGACGCGGTCTCCGAAGATGCCGAGCTTCACGTAGCCCTCGCGCTCCTCGGTCGTCAGGAACGGAAGCTTGAGATTGCCGGCGAGCTGGGTGCTCGACTCGGTGATCTTCTGCCAGATGTGCTGCGCCCAGCCGAGGCCGGTCGATTCCGACGGCCGCAGCGCGAGCCATGCTCCGGGCCCATCGGGAAAGTACTCGCTCGACGGTGGAAGCCAGTAGGCGGAGAACTGCGTCTTGTCGGGCTGGTCGAACACCGCCTCGCTGAACGAAACGCGCCAGTCGACGATCGGCGCGAGCTCGCGCTCCTCATCGGAGATCGCCTCGTCGAACGTGAGCCGATGCTCGCCGTTGAAGATCGCCGACGACGTCGAGCGCTCGGTGTAGACCAGCGTCTCGAGCCGCTGGTACGGCGACCAGAGCCACTGCGTCGTGTTGCCCGGCGCCGAGGGATCGTTCGGGTCGTACTCGGGGTTTCCCGGCACGAAGTCGGGGCCGGTGAAGTAGTCCTTGCCGCGCGTGTTCTCGGCGAGCACGGCGGTGTTGTCGGCGACGCGCGTATAGAGAAGGGCGACGCCGAGCTTGTGGTTCGTCGACTCGATGCCGAACGAGCCGAGCGTGCCCCACTGCACCGACTCGGACCCCTGCGTCACGTCGAGCATGCTCGACTGGAACTCGCCGGTCGAAGGCGATCCACCGCTGTACTCGGGAACCACGCCCTCGTCGGGAGTCACCCACCACGAGTCCTCGACGCCGTTGTCGAAGTACGACGAGTCGCGCTCGTAGAAGAAGCTCAGGAACCCACCGACCTTCACGTCGTCGGCGATCTCCCACTTGCCACCACCCGAGGCCGACCACTTGTAGTCGAAGGGCGAGTTCTCCGTGGTCGTGCCGACGGGATTGGGCCACGAGTCGCCGATCAGGTCCGTCGGGATCTCGCGCCCGGAGTTCGTTCCCCACGTGTTCACGCCGCCGCCGGGCTGATACGTGAGGAAGTCGTCCCGGAACGACGCCTGCGAGTTGAAGTTCGCCTGCGCCTTGATCTCGAACGAGGATTCCTCGGGGATGTCCTTCAGGTCGATGTTGATCGCGCCGCCCGACGCATCGCCCTGCTGGTCGGGCGTGAAGGTCTTGCTGACCTGCACGCTCTCGATCACCGCGGTCGGGAACTGGTCGAGCTGCACGGCGCGACGCTCGGCGTCCGACGTCGGGAGGCGCACGCCGTCGAGCTGCGCACTGACGTAGCGGTCGGGAAGACCGCGGATGACGGCATACTTGCCGTCCTGCACCGAGGCGCCGGGGACGAGGAGGAGGGCCGCAGCCGCATCGCTCGCGCCGGCCCTCGACAGGATTTCGGCGCCGACCGAGTCGAGGAGCTGCGGACTCTCGAGGCGCAGCGTGAGGAGCGCCGCCTCCGTGCCGCCGAGTTCGAGTTCCTGCACCACGAACTCGTCCATGTCCTCGTACTCGCCGACGAGTTCCGAGTTGAGGTTCGCGACCTGCCCCGCGACCACCACGACGTCGGCCTTCACCTGCCGGACGAATCCGTCCTTCGAGACGATCAACGTGTAGCGGCCGGGAGGCAGCGAGAGCGCGAAGTCGCCCTCCCCGCCGGTCGTCGCCTTCGCACCGGTCTCGACGACGGTCACGGTGGCACCCGCCACCGGTCCGCCGAAGTCGCGGTCGGTGATGAAGCCGCGCAGCGTGCCCGAATCCTGTGCCGCCGGGGCCGCTTGTGCCGATGCAACGATGGCCGCGGTGGTCGCGATGAAGATGAAGGATCGGTTCTGCATGTTGCGCACGCGGCGCGATGGCACGGTCGAAGGTTCCCGCGACCGGCCGCGATGGCCCGTCGAAGAAGGTGCGCACGCTACGGGGCGACGCCTTCATGAAGGCTGCGAATGCGTTCGGGTTGCGTTCGAGAAGCGCAAGCGCCGTGTTTGCGTCGCGTAAAGAAGCGCGTTCTCGTGCGGAAGGCGCGAAGGATCTCGGTCCTCGGCCAGGACGGCGCTTCGCTGCAGCGACAACACGACGGCCCGCGCGGCGAGCGTCGCCCCCGACACGCAGGAAGCGACACCGAGCCTGCGCACCGCCCCGCCGTGATCACCAGGGATCGACGAGCCCGGCTCGAATCGCGTTCAATCGGCCCCACATCGCCTCGTCAGGATCGATCCCCGCGACCGCGATCGAAGCGCAGGTCTCGGCAAGATCCTCGGCGCGTGGACGGGCGTTCGGATTGAGCGCCCCGGACTCGATCGCCCAGCGATAGACCTCGAGCGCGCGATCGCGGGCGCCGAGCGCAAGCAACGCCTCCGCGGCCGGACGGAGCGCCTGACCGCGGAACACGTTGGCGACGCGCTCTTCGTTCGACTTGAACGCGGCGATGCCACGCTCGAGTTCGCTGATGCCCGCGTCGTTACCGTCGGCACGCGCCACGCGCCGCGCGATCGATGCCGTGATCGGAAGCTCGGACTCCGCCGCCCAACGCACCTGGTCGCGCACGGACTTCACCTGCGCGAGAAGCGCGCCCGCCTTCTCGCGGGCGGTCGCGTGCGCAGCGACGTCGTCGAGCCGGACATCAGCCAACCGCAGGAGCGCACCGATGTAGAGCTCGCGGGCGACCTTGCCGTTCGCAGCCGCGAAGACCGCGTCGATCTCGCTCCACCGCGCCTCGTCGGCGTCGAGCGCCTTCGCGAGTTCGATGCACGTCTCGAGCGCGTTGGCCGTCGCATCGAGGCTCCCGGACGCGGTCGAGCGACGGACGTCCTCGAGGATCGCGGCGAACTGCTCGGGCGTTGCCTTGGCGGCGCGTACCGCGGTGATCTTGCCGCGCTCGGCGTCGCTGACCAGCGCCTCGAGCTCGCGCACACGCTCGGCCTCGCCGAGGATCGCCTGCGCGCGGGCCACACCCACGCGGATCCGGTCGCGCTGCCAGTCGAGGACGCGCGGGCCAAGATCCTGCGCCAGACGCATGAAACGCTCGGCTTCGGCCCGGTCCCCGCGCTCGGCGTAGACCGCGGCAAGCTCGCCATACACCGCGCCCCGACGCCAGGTGGTGATCTCGCCGGCGCAGCGCTCGGCGCGCTTCAGATCGCCGAGCGTGATGGCCGCGCGCGCCACGACTTCCTGCACTCTCGCGCGGTCGCGCTCATGCGGATCCACGGGAATCGCCTCGGCCGCATCGCGACCAAGATCGAGCAGTCGCGACTGGTGCGGGGCGAGCGAGGGGTTGGAAGACGCGATGGCCCGCGTGCCTGGAGCGCCGGTCGCGGCAGGCTCACCCTGCGGTGCGAGCGTGAGGAGAAGCGCAAGAGCGATCAGTGTGGTCATCGGAGGTGAAACCGTTTCTCGCGTCGGATGATCCGCGCTCTGTCCGAGAGCCACCCGCCTCGTTGTGCGGGAGGCTTCTCGGAAAGGGCCTGGCGGCGCGAACGCCGCCAGGCCTGGATTCCGAATCACACTCGATCAGCCGCAGGTGCCCCAGGTGCCGAGGAGCGCCGAGAGATCGGCGGCATCGGTGTTACCGTCGCCGTTGACGTCACCATCGGGCGTGCCCCACGACGCGAGGAGATTGGCCAAGTCAGCGGCCGAAACCTCGCCGTCGCCGTTGAGGTCGGTCGGGCAGGCAACGCTCACCGTGCAGAACTTGCGCGGCGTCGAGATCATGCCGTAGTCGTCGGCCGCGGTCCAGCCGCAGGTCCAGACCTCGTTGGTCGGGAACGCGCCACGGAAGGTGGTCGCCTCGAAGAAGCCGTCGTTCGGAGCCGGGGCGACGAGCGCGGCGTTCGCGGCGTCGTTCGCAGCGCGCGGGTCGATCGAAGCGACCGGCGACACCGAGAGCGTCGGCGAGACCACGATGGTCGAGCCGCGAACGAGCGACGTCACCGGGAGGCTGGTCGCCTTCACGTTCGCGTTTGCGGCGTTCGAGAAGCCGAGGAAGTCGGCCTCCGCGAAGGGACCGGTCGGGAGCCCCGCGATGGTCGAACCGGAGTTCGAGAGACCCGTGTTCGGGAAGTTGTGGACGACGGTGTCCTTGATCTCGCAGAGGTTGCCGTTCGTCTGCGCGCGGTACATCGTCACCGGGTTCGCGGGAGCGTTCGGATTGGTCGCGCCGGAAGCGAGGAGGAACGAGTACGGCGTCGACCAACGGGTCTGGAAGTTGAGGGTGCCGTTGAGACCGAAACCGCCCGAGCCGTCGGAGGGGTTCTCGCTGCGGACAAACGCCTCACCGAAGCCGGTGAAGAGCGACTGGCGGATCTGCATGTTCACGTTGTCGCGCCACGCGGTCGCGAGGTCGCCGCCGTTCGAGCCCGTTCCGGTGCCGGGGTTGCCGACGACGGTCATGTTGTAGAGGACGCCCGAGGTCACCGGCTGGTAGTCGGAGCGCTCGGCGCCGTCCATCTCGATGCCGTTGTCGCCGAAGCCCGAGCCCGAGGTCGAGCCGGCCTTGCAGTAGCCCTGGACGATGAAGCCGTACTGGATCTTGCCGCGCCAGCCCTGATCGAGGTCGAGGCTGTCGTCGCCGATGTTCCAGATGCTGACGTACTGCATGTTGACCGTGCCGCCCCAGATCTCGATGCCGTCGTCGAGATTGTTGATGACGTCGATGTGGTCGATGATGGTCTCGCGACCGACGCCGCCGCAGGCGAGGCCGTTGAGCTCGACGTTGTTGCCGACGAACTGACCGCCGTAGCGGAGCGAGACGTACGAGAGCGTGCCGCTGTTGTCATCGTCGTTTCCGCCGCCGTAGAAGGGGCGCGTGTCGGTCGGGCTCGAGGCGATCAGGCCTTCCATGATCGCGACGTTGTTCGCGTTCGGCGAGGCGGGGTTGCCCGAGACCGCATCCTCGGAGACGAAGCCCGCGCCGAGGAGGGTCAGGTTGCCCCACTCGGAGGTCGCGGTCGGACGGTACGCGCCGCGGGGAGCGGTCGGCGTCCACGTGTCGTAGTCGGCCTGCGAGGTGAAGATGATCGGCTCGGCCTGGGTGCCGATCGCGATCAGTCGCGCGCCCTTGGTGGCGATCAGCGCGGCGCGGGTGTTCCCTGCCAGCTCGCTCGCAACCACGGTGCCTTCCTCGATGGTGAGGGTCGCGCCCGGGTTGATGTAGACGTCGGCCTTCAGGATGTAGACGTTGTTCTTCGTCCACGTGGTCGACGTGTTGATGTCGGAGGTGACGAGGATCTCGGCGCCATGGGCCGAGGCCGCAGCGGCGAGGCCGAAGCCGGCCGTGGCGAGGAACACGCTGATCGAGTTCTTCATGTAACAGGTCCTTCTCTGAGGGTGAACGGGATGGAGCCCGTGGCTCCGCGATGTGACGAGTGCGCTCGCAGGTCCCTGCGAGTGCCGCAACGGTGCGTTGCGAATCCATGCAGGGCGCTTTCTCTCGGCTCAGGTTGCGCGAAGTTCGCGCGAGGACCCGAGCGTCGACGGGACGAATCCCGCCGACGGGGCGAAAGTTAGAAGTCCTTTGTGTGGCCTCGATGAAGGACGCGTTTGTTCGAGGAGTGAACTCGACTCGCGACGGTGCCCCGCCGCTTCACGATCGCTTCATCGCGTCTGAACACGCCGGAACGCGCCTTGCGCGCGCGCTGACGACTCGGCTCCCGAGGGCGCCTGCAAACCCCTGCACGGCCGCCGCTTCCGAGAACCGCTGGAAACGCCTGCATGCACCGCCGCCAAGGCGAGCGATCCTTGGGGTACCTTGCGCGGATGCACATGCGTTCCTTCGCCGCGTCCGTCGCAACCACGCTCGCCACCTCGTTCGCCTCGATCGCCCTCCTGCCCTCGACCGCCGTCGCGCAGATGGTCGACCTCTTCAACGGCAAGGATCTCTCCGGCTGGGTCGATGTGAACACATCGGCCTCGACGTGGACCGTCGCCAAGGACGAGACGGGTGCGCCGATCATCAAGTGCACGGGAATCCCCACAGGCATCCTGCGCACCGAGAAGGCCTACGAGAACTTCGTCCTCGAGCTCGACTGGAAGCACCTCTCCTACCCGGGCAACGCCGGCCTCTTCGTGTGGAGCGATCCCTACTGCGCGAAGGGCGTGCCGTTCTCGCGCTCGATCGAGGTGCAGATCATGCTGACGCCCGACAACGTCGACGGCCAGGGCCGCACGATGTACACGGGCCAGGGCGACATCTTCTCGATCTGGGGCGCCAGCATGAAGCCCGATCGGCCGCATCCGGGCGGCTGGGAGCGCTGCCTTCCGAGCGCACGCACGACCAAGGGCGCCGGCGAGTGGAACCACTACAAGGTCACGTGCAACAACGGCGTCATCAAGCTCGAGATCAACGGCACCGAGGTGTCGGGCGCGTCCGAGATCACGCCGCGCAAGGGCTACATCTGCCTCGAGAGCGAGGGCACCGAGATCTGGTTCAAGAACCTCCGCATCACCGAACTCCCTGCGGCGACACCCGCGCTCGCGCCTGCGCAGTGCGCCGATCTCGCCGCCGCGGGCATGCGGCCCATGTTCGACGCGCTCGTCATGAAGGGCTGGAAGGAAGGACAGGACCGCGGCGAAGGCGAGCCGAAGCACTGGTCGATCTCGAACAACGTCGTGCGCTTCGACGGCAAGGGCAAGACCCTCTGGAGCGACGAGAGCTACGGCGACTTCGAGATGCTGTGCGACTGGCGCTGGACGAACGAGCACCAGGGCAAGATGCAGCGCCCGGTGATCGGTGCCGATGGCAACGCGGTGAAGAACCCGGACGGCAGCGACAAGACCGTCGAGGTCGAGGAGCGCGACAGCGGCATCTACCTGCGCGGCAGCTCGAAGAGCCAGGTCAACATCTGGTCGTGGCCGTGCGGTTCGGGCGAGGTGTACGGCTATCGCACCGACGCATCGATGCCGGCCGCGATCCGCGCGGCGGTCACGCCGAAGAAGAACGCCGACGCACCGGTCGGACAGTGGAACCGCTTCCGGATCCGCATGGTCGGCGACGTCCTCAACGTGTGGAACAACGGCGAGCACGTCATCGTCGACGCGAAGCTGCCGGGTGTTGCGAAGGAAGGCCCGATCGCCCTCCAGAGCCACGGCTGCCCGATCGAGTTCTACAACGTGATGATCCAGCGGCTCGACTGAGGCACGGCCGGGCGAGCCCTCGACACGACTGTCGGTCCTCGGCTCCGCCGGGATAGACCGTGATCCCGCACAGCGCGCGCGGGTGCGGCCCTCCGTCCCGCGGGTGGTCGTCGGGCCGGATTCCGGGACCATCCTGCGCCCGCGAAGCGAGTTTGCGCGGCTTTCAGGCGCGATTTCATCGGACGTCCTTGCAGATCCGACGGCAACGGGGAAACTCGTGCGATGCCGTCGCTTCTTCCGCTTGCCCTCTGCTTTCTCGCACCGAACGCCGCGACCGGGGCGATGACCTCGCCTCGCCCGACGCAGGGCGCGCCCGCGAGCGAAGTGGTGTCATCCCGCGCGGCGGCGCCGACCATCCCCGCCGAGGTCCGCTTCGATGCCGCCGCGCTCCTCGCACTCGCGAAGGGCGACGCGCTTCCCGCGGCGTTCGACGTCGCCGGCGGCCGCGGGTTGCGGCTTAGGCATCGCACGCACGTCGACGCGCCCGGCAACCTCGCCGATGGCATCCACCTCCAGTTCGAGCATCCGCTCCGTCAGGATCGCGAGGCGTCGCTCCTGGTGCGCGAGGGACGCGTGACCGGTTTCATCTCGACCGGCCTTCTTCGCAACGAACTCACCTCACCGAAGGCGGGCGTCGCCTTCGTCGCCGCTCCGGTCGCGGGCTCCGACCTCCCCTGCGCGACGGCGCCGAAGCACCGGATCCCGGCATCCGACGACGACGTCGGCGGCGCGAACGGCGGTGCGGGCGAAGGCGGCCTCGCCGGCGTCCCATCCTGCGATACGGGCAGCGAGATCGACGTCTTCGTCGCGTATACGGCGGCCGCCACCGCGCAGGCCGGAAGCGAGCCCGAGATGATCGACGACATCCTGTGGGCGATCGGCGACTCGAACACGATCTACGCCGAGTCGGGTGTCGCGCAGACGATCCGCTTGGTCGGCACCGCGCCCGCCGAGGGCTACGTCGAGGACGCCGCGTCGATGGCAAACGATCTGTACGCCCTGCAGTCGCCCGACGACGGGCCGCTCGACGGCGTGCTCGCGCAGGCGGTTGCGGCGGGCGCCGATCTCGTGGCGCTCGTGCGTGCGAACGGCGGCGGCGCCTGCGGCATCGCCTTCCTCGTGGGCGAAACCGTCGACCAGGCCGCCTACGGCGTCAGCGTCACCGCGCTCGGATGCTTCTCGAACCGCACCTTCACGCACGAACTCGGCCACAACATGGGTTGCTGCCATGCGCCGGGCGACGGCGGCGGCTGCCTCAGCGGCGGCGTGTTCCCCTACTCGACGGGCCATCGCTTCGTCGGAACGAACGGCACCGAGTACCGCACGGTGATGGCGTACTCGCCGGGCACGCGCATCGGGCGCTTCTCCTCGCCATCCGTCCTCTTCCAAGGCACGCCGACGGGCATCGCCGACGAGCGCGACAACGCGCGCTCGATGAACACCACGCGTCTCATCGTCGCCAACTTCCGCTGCTCGCCCTGCCCGGGTGACTTCGACGGCAACCGAGAGGTCAACGCGGCGGACCTCGCCGCGATGCTCGGCAACTGGGGCGTTGGGTCGGCGATCGCGGACCTCAACGGCGACGACAACACCGACGCCGCCGACCTTTCGATCCTCCTCGGCAACTGGGGCACCTGCGGCTGACCCGCGGTGTCCGGGGCGACGGACTCCCCCAACGAAGAACGCGGGCCCGGCGCATCATGAGATGCGCCGGGCCCGCGGTGTTTCTTGGTGTTCCGATGAACCGGAAGCGTCACTCGCTCTCGGTGTCGCGGTGCTGCATCTGCGCCTTGAGGCGCGCGAGGATCGAGGAGTGCATCTGGCTGACGCGGCTCTCCGAGAGGTCGAGCGTGGCGCCGATCTCCTTCATGGTCATCTCCTCGTAGTAGTAGAGGATGACGATGAGGCGCTCGGCACGGGAGAGACCCTTGGTGATGAGCGCCTGGAGATCCTGCTTCTGCACGGCCTGCAGCGGGTTCTCCTGGCGACCGTCCTCGACGACATCGATCTCGCGGACGTCCTTCGAGCTGTCGGTCTCGAAGCACTTGCGGGTGAGGCTGACCATCGAGACGGGACGCGAGTCCTTCTGGAGCTTCTCGAACTCTTCGCCGGACACGTTGAGTCGCGCAGCGACCTCCTCTTCGGTCGGACGCGAGCCGGTCTCCATCTCGATCGACTTGCGCACCTTGTCGACCTTCGCGGTGCGGCTGCGCACGAGACGCGGCACCCAGTCCATCGAGCGAAGCTCGTCGAACATCGCGCCACGGATGCGCTGCGTGCAGAAGGTCTCGAACTTGACGCCGCGGTCCGGGTCGAACGACTCGACCGCATCCATCAGGCCGAAGGCGCCGGCGGACTTGAGGTCGTTGATCTCGACCTCGCTCGGGAGTCGCTTGTGCAGACGCTCGGCGGCATAGGCCACGAGGTCGAGGTGACGGGCGATGAGGAAGTTGCGGATCTCCTCGGTCGGCGTCACGCGGTACTCGCGCCAGATCTGGTCGATCGGACGCTCGGACAACGGGACGGGCTTGGCGGGAGCCTTCGCGGCGCGGGTGACCGCGGCGTCGGCGGCGCTCGCCTTGCGGATCGTGCGCGCGGGGGCGGTCGACTCGGGACGCGTGCTCTCGATCTCAACCGGCGCCAGTCGGCCACCACGGGCGGCGGTCGCCCCGAGCGTGCTGGGATGCAGCACGGCGCCGTTGCGGGCGCGCTTCGTGGTGGTGCCTGCACTTGCGGTGGTCGATGTGCCTGCCGCCGCGGT
>JAJTGL010000086.1 GCA_021297795.1 Planctomycetaceae bacterium | reverse complement strand
CCGCCATCCCGTACATCCTGCCGTACATTGGGCGCATGTCGAGCCCCGCCAATCCCGCCTCGTCGAACGTCGCATCGCTCCTCAAGGAAGACCGCATCTTCCCGCCGTCCGCCGGCCACGCCGCGTCGCTCGGCGGCGCGTGGTGCGCGTCGATGGACGAGTACCGCGCGCGCCACGCGCGCTCGATCGCCGACCCCGAGGGCTTCTGGGGCGAGGTCGCGCAGGGCTTCGACTGGTTCACTCCGTGGACGAAGGTCCTCGAATGGAACTGCCCCGACGCGCAGTGGTTCGTCGGCGCCAAGACCAACATCTGCCACAACGCCCTCGACCGCCACGTGCTCGCGGGCCATGGCCACGAGGTCGGCATCATCTGGGAGGGCGAACCGAAGCTCGCGAACGGCTCGCCCGAGGTGAAGCACCTCTCCTATGGCGACCTCCTCGAGGATGTCTGCCGCTGCGCGAACGCGCTGAGGTCGCTCGGTGTGAAGAAGGGCGACGTGGTCACGCTGTACATGGGCATGGTGCCCGAGCTTGCGATCGCGATGCTCGCATGCGCACGCATCGGCGCGGCGCACAGCGTGATCTTCGGCGGCTTCCCCGCTCCCTCGATCGTCGACCGAGTACTCGATGCGAAGTCGCGCGTGATCGTCACCTGCGACGGCGCCTGGCGGCGCGGTCAGGTCGTGCCGCTCAAGAAGAACGTCGACGAGGCCATCGCGCTGCTCGCCGCGCAGCAGCACACCGTCGAACACTGCGTCGTCTTGCATCGCACGAGAAATGCCGTCGACTGGACGGCCGGTCGCGACCACGCGTGGCACGAACTCGTCGGCGCACAAAGCGATGAGTGCGACTGCGAGCCGATGGACTCTGAGGACCCGCTCTTCCTCCTCTACACCTCGGGCTCGACCGGCAAGCCGAAGGGTATTCGCCACACGACCGGCGGCTACATGGTGTACACCGCGTACACCGCGCAACAGACGTTCAATCTCTGCGCGCCGGCTCGGGCCATGTCTACTGGTGCACCGCCGACATCGGCTGGGTCACCGGCCACTCCTACATCGTCTACGGCATCCTTCCGAACCGCGTGCCCACGCTGATGTACGAGGGCGCGCCCAACTGGCCCGCGGAAGACCGCTTCTGGGAGATGGTCGCGCGTCACCGCGTCACGCACTTCTACACCGCGCCCACGGCGATCCGGGCGTTCATGAAGTGGGGCGACGAGCACCCCGCGAAGCACGACCTCTCGAGCCTCAAGGTGCTCGGCACCGTGGGTGAACCGATCAATCCCGAGGCGTGGGTCTGTACCACGAGAAGATCGGAGGCGCGAAGTGCCCGATCGTCGACACCTTCTGGCAGACTGAGACCGGCGGCCCTGTGATCACTCCGCTCGCCTGCACGACGCCGACCGTGCCCGGCTCGTGCACGCTCCCCTTCTTCGGGATCGACGCCGCCGTGGTGGACGAGCATGGCAACGAGCTCCCGGCGAACACCGGAGGCCTCCTCGTGATCCGCAAGCCGTGGCCATCGATGCTGCGTGGCATCCACGGCGACCGCCAGCGCTTCATCGACACGTACTGGTCGCGCGTGCAGGGCATGTACCTCGCGGGCGACGGCGCGCGCCGCGACGACCGCGGCTACTTCTGGATCATGGGCCGCATCGACGACGTGATCAACGTGTCGGGTCACCGACTGGGCACGATGGAGGTCGAGAGCGCGCTCGTGTCGCACGATGCCGTGGTCGAGGCCGCCGTCGTCGGCATGCCGCACGACATCAAGGGCACGGGCATCGCCGCGTTCGTCTCGCTCGGCCCAGGACGCGTCCCGAGCGACGAACTGAAGGCATCGCTGCGCGAGCATGTCTCGGGCGTCCTCGGCCCGATCGCGAAGCCCGACATGATCCGTTTCACGCAGGCGCTGCCGAAGACGCGCTCGGGCAAGATCATGCGACGTCTCCTCCGCGACATCGCGGCCGGCCGCGACTCGAAGCAGGACACGACGACGCTCGAGGACTTCAACGTGCTCGCCTCGCTCCGGGGGAACGAGGAGTGAGAGGCGGTCGAGTGAAGAAGCGCACGAAGAAGACGGCTGCGCGCGCGCAGGCGAAGTCGTCATCGACGACGAAGTCGAAATCGAAGTCGCAGTCGAAGTCGCCCCCCCGCACGAGCGCGGAGCACCATCGCGTGCTTCGGCAGCAGCACGAGTCCGAGGCCGCGCAGGACTACTGCGAGGCGATCGCGGAACTCCTCGATGCCGGCGTCGAGGCGCGCGTGGGACGGCTCGCCGAGCGATTCGGGCTGTCGCACGTCACGGTGAGCCGCGTGGTGCGTCGGCTTGCGGGCGAGGGATTCGTCGACGCGCGTCCGCACGCGCCGGTCGGACTGACGGCGAAGGGCCGCGCGCTGGCCGCCGAGGCCCGCGCGCGGCACGTGATCGTGCTTGCGTTTCTCCGCTCGCTCGGCGTCGACGAGGCAACGGCACAGGCCGACGCGGAGGGCATCGAGCACCACGTGTCACCCGCCACGCTGCGCGCGATGGAGCGATGGATGTCGCGCGCGCGATGACGCGCGGTGACGCTGACCTTCAACCTACGTTGAATGTCAAGCGCGCCCGGGATTTCATCCCGGGGCACCCAGTCGATAGCGGTCGATGGAGGTCGATGGATGTCGATGGATGTCGATGGATGTCGCACACCGACAATTCGAGGTCACTTGGCTGGGTGCCCGGGGACGAAGTCCCCGGAACGGATGACGTCGGCCGTCAATGGATCGACTCCCACGTCAAGCGCTCCCGGGATTTCATCCCGGGGCACCCAATCGATAGCGGTCGATGGAGGTCGGTGGATGTCGATGGATGTCGATGGATGTCGATGGATGTCGATCGCCGGCTCTTCGAGGTCACTTGACTGGGTGCCCGGGGACAAAGTCCCCGGAACGGATGACGTCGGCCGTCGACTTCTTCAGCCGACGGACGACACGTGCGCCCGTAGACGCAGGCGAAGCCGGAGTCTGCGGAACGGATGACGTCCGCCGTCAATCGAACGACTCCCACGTCAAGCGCTCCGCAGACTTCGTCTGCGGGCACACAGCTCTTTCGTACTCCCGATTTCGTACCCTGGGCTTCACGTACTGCGGACCCCACGAACTCGCCAACATGCCACCATCGGAGACGTTGGTCACGTGCGCCCGTAGACGCAGGCGAAGCCGGAGTCTGCGGAACGGATGACGTCCTCCGTCAATCGAACGACTCCCACGTCAAGCGCTCCGCAGACTTCGTCTGCGGGCACACAGCTCTTTCGTACTCCCGGTTTCGTACCCTGGGCTTCACGTACTGCGGACCCCACGAACTCGCCAACATGCCACCATCGGAGACGTTGGTCATGTGCGCCCGTAGACGCAGGCGAAGCCGGAGTCTGCGGAACGGATGACGTTCGCCGTCAATGGAACAACTCCCACATCCTGCGCGCCCGGGATTTCATCCCGGGCCGCCAATCGATGGGCACCCAATCAACAAACGCCGCGCTTCGAACGCGGGGAGTCCGCGGCAGCGCAACGCCTGTCGCCAATCGCTCCGAGGATTACTCGACCGTCACGGACTTCGCGAGGTTGCGCGGCTTGTCGACGTCCTTGCCGCGCATGACCGCCGCGTGGTACGCGAGCAGCTGCAGCGGAATGACCGTGAGGAGCGGCTGGAACATCTCGATGCAGTCGGGCACGTAGAAGACCTCCTGCGCGAGGCTCTTGATGTGGTCGTCCCCTTCGGTCGCGACCGCGATCACGTGCCCGCCGCGCGAGCGGACCTCCTCGATGTTCGACAGCACCTTCTCGTACTGCGAGTTGCGCGTCGCGACGAACACGACGGGCATCCCGTTGTCGATGAGCGCGATCGGTCCGTGCTTCATCTCGGCCGACGGCATGCCCTCGGCGTGGATGTACGAGATCTCCTTGAGCTTCAGCGCGCCCTCGAGCGCGACCGGGTAGTTCACGCCGCGGCCGAGGAACAGCCAGTTCTCGCGATGGATGTACTTCGCCGTCGCCGTGCGGATGCGGCCCGACCACTCGAGCGCGCGCTCGATCTTGGACGGGATCGCCTCGAGCTCGCGGAGCAGGTTCGAGACGTACTCCTGCGACAGGTAGCGACGGCGGCCGATGAAGGTCGCGAGCATCGAGTTCACGAGCACCTGGCCCGTGAAGGCCTTCGTGCTCGCGACGCCGATCTCGGGGCCGACGCGCAGATAGACGCCCGCATCGGTCTCGCGCGCGATCGACGAACCGACCACGTTCACGACGCCGAGCGCGAGCGCGCCGCGCTGCTTCGCCTCGGTGAGCGCGGCGAGCGTGTCGGCGGTCTCGCCCGACTGGCTCACGGCGACGACGACGGTGCCGTCCTCAACGATCGGATTGCGGTAGCGGAACTCGCTGGCGAAGTCGTGCTCCGCGTGCACCTTGGCGAGATCCTCGAAGAGGTACTTGCCGATCATGCAGGCGTGGAGCGCGGTGCCCTGTCCGACGAACACCACGCGCTTCGCGTTCGCGAGCGCGCGCGCGTGCTGGCCGACGCCGCCGAGGCGGATCTCGCCCTTCGCGACGTCGACGCGTCCCTGGAGCGTCATCCGCAGCGCGCGCGGCTGCTCGAAGATCTCCTTGAGCATGAAGTGCTCGTAGTGACCGAGCTCGATCTGCTCGAGGTCGAACTCGAGCTCGCGGATCTCCGCGGTGATCTCGATGTTGTCGACCGTCGTGGTGCGGAAGCCCTCGCGCGTGATGCGCGCGACGGAGTAGTCGTTGAGGGCGATGGCCTGCGTGGTGTGCGACACGATGGCGCTCGCGTCCGACGCGACGACGTACTCGCCGTTGCCGACGCCGACCATGAGCGGCGAACCCTTGCGCGCCACGACGAGCACATCGGGTTCCTTCTCGCAGATGACCGCGATCGCGTACGCGCCGGTCACCTCGCGGAGCGCCGCCTGGACGGCCTTCTCGAGGTCGCCTGCGTACAGCTCGCCGATGAGGTGCGCGAGCACCTCGGTGTCGGTCTCGCCGTGGAAGACGTGACCCTTCTCCTCGAGGTACTTCTTGAGCGCGGCGTAGTTCTCGATGATCCCGTTGTGGATGATCGCGATGCCGTGACCGAGCCTCTCGTCGTCGCGGTGCGGGTGGGCGTTGCGTTCGGTGACGCCGCCGTGCGTGGCCCAGCGCGTGTGCGCGATGCCGATCGTGCCCTTGAAGCCGCCGCGCTCGCCGATGAGCTTCTCGACGTTCGCCACGCGGCCGACCGACCGCGCGATCTTCAGGCCGCCGTTCATCACGGCAACGCCCGCGGAGTCGTACCCGCGGTACTCAAGGCGCTTGAGGCCCTCGAGAAGGATGTCTGTTGCCTGGCGACGTCCGATGTAGGCGACGATTCCGCACATGAGTTCGAGTTCCGATCGGGTTCAAGGGACCGCCAACGTGCCGGAAGGCCCGTGGGCGCGCGGAGATATCGGCTGAATGACGGCCGACCTCTTGCGAAGGACCCGACGAAACTCCAAGCCGCACCTCGACCACGACGGGTGGCCGATAACGGCCGGACGCCAGAACCGCGAAAGCGCGTCAGGAATCGAGCCGCTTGAGCCTCGCGCTACGGATCGACACCGTGGTGGGTTCGCCACCGTGGATCTGGAAGCCGATCTTTCCGCCCTTCGCGCGCTCCTTCGAGTCGTCGACCACCGTGGCGGTCGGCACGCCGTCGATGAAGTGCTCGACGCGGTTGCCCCGAGCGACCACCCGGTAGGTGCGCCACTCGCCCGTGTCGGGGGCCGCCCCGCCGGCGCCGGCGAGCGCCGAGGTCGTGCGCTTCCCGTCGGCCGCGATCGACAACGCCGTTCCGCGCTCGGCCAGGATCCCGCGACCACCCTCCTCGTAGCACATCGCGACGTAGGGCGAGTGCGGGTGCGCATCGATCTGCGGCCCGCGCAGGCGATGCTCTTCGAACAGCTCGCTCCGGTACTGGACGCCCGAGTTGTTGCCGTTCACCTTCAGCACGACCTCGAGCTCGAAATCGCGCACCGCGCCGTTCCACACGAAGAACGTGTTGTGCGGCGCCGGGTTCGCCTCGGTCGTACGACCGACGAGGACACCGTCCTCGAGCGCCCAGAAGCGCGGATCGAAGGTGAAGCCCGCGGTGGACGAGCCGTTGAAGATCTCGAGGTAGCCGTCGTCGTCCGTCTTCACGAACGCCGAGTCACCCGCATCGCCGCCGGCGCGCAGGAATGCGAGAAGGTCGAGGAGCTCGGCCTCCGAGAGCGTGTCGACGAGGTTCGCCGGCATCGGCGAGAGCGGGCTGCGCGAGGCCGAGACGATGTCGGCCTTCGCGAGCGTTTCGCGAGCGTCCGAGAGAAGGCTCGTGCGCACTTCGATCGCATCCGCCGACTCGCCGACCTTGCGACCGGTGACGACGCTGCCGTCCTTCATGCGGAAGTCGGTGTTCTCGTACTGATCGCTGATGGTGCGGCTCGGCTCGACGAGGCTCGTCGCGAGATCCTCGAGCGAGAAGCGCCGCGAGACCGCGGTGAGCTCGGGTCCACCGCTGCCGCCGATCCCGCCCGCGCGGTGGCACTGCGCGCACTGCGTGGCGCGGTAGGCGCGCAGACCCTCGGCGTAGTCGCGGCCTCCGACGAGCTTTGGCCCGAGCGCGACCATCTCGGCGACGGTCCACGCGCGACCGGGGCCGCGCGGCGTGGGCAGCGTGGCGTCGATCGATCGGCCGCCGATCGCGGCGGCGAGGCGATCGCGCTCGCCCTCCGGCGCATGCGAGACGAACTCTTCCGAGATCCGGTTGAGGAATCCGGCGAAGGAGTTTCCACCCGTGCCCTTCTTGAGGGCGGCGAGCGAGCGGCCGAAGCGCTCGCGCAGGTCGGGGTTCCAGCCCTTCGTCGCGTTGCGGATCGCGTAGGCCATGCCGATCTTCTGCGTGGCCGGCGCGTTGGCGAGCATGTCGGCGACGGCCTTGCCATACGGCCCGCCGCGCGCGAGGAGCGCGGCATCGACCGGCTGCTGCACGCTGGTGTCGGGCCGCTCGAGCAGCGCGACCGCCACGGTCACGGCCTCGGGCGCGCCGAGCTTCGCGAGGAGGTTCGCGCGGTGCATGTCGAGTTCCCACGCCATGCTTGCATCAGACGCGGCCTGCTTCGCCGGATAGTTCGCGAGGAGCGCCGCCCGCAGGGCATCGCCGCCGCCGACCGAGGTCGAGCGCGACGCGAAGCGCAACATCCACAGCTCGCATGCGCGCAGCCACTCGCGTTCGAGCGCGGTGCCGCGCACCGAGGACTCGAGCGCCACCAGCCGTGCCGCGACGGGCGCCCCGTCGACATCGGCCTCTCCCATGCGGCAGAGCGCGACAAGCGCGAGGATCGACACCTGCGGCGCCGTCTCGGAGACCGCGCGTTCACGCCAGTGCTTCGGATCCTGATGCTCGAGGGCGATGCGCGCGGCACTGCGCACGCCCTCGTCCTTCGACGCAAGCGCGGCGAACGCCGTCGAGACCGCGGCCGGACCGGCCGCCCAATCCATCCGACGGTGGAGCTTCTCGAGTTCGCGACGTTCCGCGAGCGCCGCGGGAACCTTCATCGGCGCACGCTTGATCGCGACCGGATTCTCCGCGCGCACGCGGAACACCGCGCTCGGAAGATTGCGGCCGCCCACGGAGAAGTACATCGATCCATCCATCGCGACCGCGTCGGTGAGCGGCAGCGGCCGGCCCGCGACGAACGGCTCGACGCGGAACTTCGGGCTCGACGCCTCGCGGGACTCGTCGGTGATGAATCCCGCCCACATCGTGCCGAACGTCCAGTCGAGGAAGAACATGCACTCGTTCCACGGCGGTGGGAACTGGAGCCCCGCCGACGCGAGCACGCCCGTGGGCGACGCAGGACCGATGTCGACCGCAGGCGTCATCGAGTCGGGGCTCCACGAGGGCCACTTGCCGCTGCCCGAGCGCCATCCGTAGTCGACGCCGCTCGCGAGTTCGCACACGCGCGTCGGCCGGTACCACGGCAGACCCATGTCCCATTCCATGTCGCTGTCGAAGGTGTACGCGCGACCGACCTCGTCGAACGCGACGTCGTACGAGTTGCGGAACCCCGCGGTCACGAGCTCCCACTTCGAGCCCTCGCGATCGGTGCGCGCGATCCAGCCGCCCGGCGCCATCACGCCCACGGCGTGACCGTTCGCATCCCACAGCCGGTCGAAGGCGATGTCCTCTTCCCAACGACCGTCGGAGCCGAAGCGCGGCAGGCGCGAATCGGCGAGCGCGGGATCGGGAACCGCGCAGTGGTTGCCGCCCACGACCCAGAGCGAACCATCGGGCGCGAGCACGATCTGGTGCGGGCCGTGCTC
Source organism: Planctomycetaceae bacterium (assembly GCA_021297795.1). Lineage (GTDB taxonomy): Bacteria > Planctomycetota > Phycisphaerae > Phycisphaerales > SM1A02 > QWPT01. The sequence goes on along the minus strand of JAJTGL010000086.1, from coordinate 3,944 downwards.
GCCGCCATCCTTCGCGATCGCGACCAGCATCCTCTTCTCGTCGTACTTGCCGTCGCGGTCGGTGTCGCGCATGCGCCACACGCCGCGGGCATCGCCGCCACCCTCGTTCACCACGGCGAAGAGATCGTTGTCGACGACGAGCACGCCGTGCGCGCGGCCGATCTCGGGCTCGATGAGCTCGACCGTCGACTCGCTCGCGGGACGACCGTCGCCCGCGGGCGCGATCGTGAACATGCGCCCGTACTGCGCGCTCGCGACGAGCCGCTTGCCGCCGACGTCGGCCGCGAGCGCGACGATCGAGCCGCGCGAGCGCGGCGCGACGTACACGAGCTCGCAGATGAAGCCCGGAGGCACCGCGATCGCGCGGGCGATGTCGGCGAGTTCGCCGGGCGCGCCGCCGAAGCTCTCCGCGATGCCATCGCCCCAAGGGCCTTCACCGAGATTGGCGAGGATCGCCGACGGGACCGGCGTCGCGCTGAAAGATCCGCTCGCCTGCCACGCGGGATCGGTCACGATGCGCGTGCGCGTGCCGTCGGCCTCGGTCCACTCGACCATCGCGCAGAGGCCGGCGGGGCCGCCCTCGTTGCGCGCGTCGACGACGATCTCATGAACGCCCGCCGCGAGTGCGCCGAGGTCGACTTCGCTCGGCTCCTCCCACGCGGTGGTGCGCGCGATCTCCTTGCCGTCGAGCTTCACGGTCGACGTGTTGTCGACGGTGATCACGAAGCGCGCTGCCTTCACGCCCTCGGGCACGCGGAACCGCCGGTTGAAGACGACGGCGTCCTGCGTCTCGGAGCCGGGTGCCCAGATCCAGGTCGGGGTCGGCAACGGCGCCGCGGCGGGCTTGGAGGCGTCTGGCTTGGATGCGTCCGGCTTCGAAACCTCGGGCTTCGAAACCTCGGGCTTGGTCGTGGAGGTCGATGGCGTCGTCTTCGTGGCTGTCGCGGCCGTGTTGGTCGCGGTCGTGGCGGGCTGCGCCGCCGCAACATCTTCCGGCCGCGGCGCATCGAGCGCCGACTTCACGTTCTCGCGCGCGCCCGCAAGCGCCTGCGACTCCTTGCTCGGCAGCGAGATGACGGTCGAGAGCGCAACCGCGAGCACTCCTCCGAAGGCGATGGTGGTGGTTCCGACGAGTGCGAGCGCGGTCGACTTCTGCATGCAGCGCATCTTGCCGGAAGCACCCGCCCGCGGGAAGCCTCGGCCGGATGATCGCGCGGTTTTTCCGGAGGTTTCGTAGGATGCGCGCATGGCCGAGGATCTCTGGTCGCCCATGCGCGCCGAGCGACGCGCGAAAGCCGCGCCGCTCGCGGTGCGCGTGCGTCCGCGCACGATCGACGAGATCGCGGGGCAGCGCCATTGCCTCGGCGAGGGCGCGCTCTTGCGGAGGCTCATCGAGCAGGATGCGCTCCAGTCGATGATCGTGTCGGGTCCGCCCGGAACGGGCAAGACCACACTCGCCGAGGCGATCGCCGCGCGTACCGGCGCCGCGGTCGACCGCGCGCACGGCGCGACGACGGGCGTGAAGGAACTGCGCGAGAAGATCGAGGCCGCGACGCGTCGACTCGGCGAATCGTCGCGGCGCACGCTGCTCTTCGTCGACGAGATCCACCGCCTGGCGCGCAACCAGCAGGACGCGCTCCTCGAGGGCGTCGAGGCGGGCTCGGTCATCCTCTTCGGCGCCACCACCGAGAATCCCACGTGGGCCGTCGCGCCGGCGCTCCTCTCGCGGTCGGTGGTGTTCCGCTTCCAGCCGCTCGACGAGGCCGACGTCGCGCTCGTGCTCCGGCGCGCGGTGACGCATCCCGACGGCTGTGGCGTTGCCGGACTCGTGCTCGACGACGACGCGTGCATGCACTTCGCGCGCGTCTCGGATGGCGACGTGCGCCGCGCGCTTGCCGCACTCGAGACCGCGGCGAACGCCGTGCGCGGCGATGCGCTGCCCCGCATCACCCTCGAACTCGCACGCGCGGCGCTCGACGGCAAGGTGCCGGTCTTCGACAAGGATGGCGACGAGCACTACGACCTCGCGAGCGCACTCATCAAGTCGATGCGCGGAAGCGATCCCGATGCCGCGGTGTACTGGCTCGCGCGCATGCTCGTCTCGGGCGAGGATCCGCGCTTCATCTGCCGGCGTCTCGCGATCTTCGCAAGCGAGGACATCGGCAACGCCGATCCGCGCGCGCTGCAGACCGCCGTCGCCTGCTGGCAGGCGGTCGAGCGCGTGGGCATGCCCGAGGCGCAGCTGATCCTCTCGCAGTGCGTCACCTTCCTCTCGGTGGCGGCGAAATCCAATGCCGCCGCATGCGCGATCTGGGAGGCGATGGACGATGCGCGCGATGGCCGCACGGTTCCGGTTCCGTTCGAGATCGTCGACCAGACCAAGCGACGCGCCGTGCGCACCGCCGACGACGGCACCGCGCTGGCGGCGGATGCGGGCAAGTACGAGTACCCGCACGATCGCGCCGATGGGATCGGCATGCAGGATTACCTCGGCGTCGCGAAGACCTACTACAGGCCGACCGACCGCGGCCTCGAGGCCGCCATCGCGGAGCATCTTGCGAAGGTGCGCGCCTTGCGCACGGCGGCGAAGGTCGCGCCGCGACCCGGTGCGAGCGAAGGCGAGAAGGCAGGGACTCACGCGCCACGACCACCGAAGGAGCCCGCGCGGTGAGCGGCGGTTCGATCGCGAGTGAGAAGAGCGCGCTGCGTACGCGGATGCGCGAGACGATTGGCCCGATCGCGCGAAGCGCGCGCGCACTCGCGGCCCGCCGTGCCGCCGACATCGCGCTGCGCTCGCCTCCGTTCGCGCGCGCGCAGCTCGTGCTCGCATACCGCGCGATGCCCGACGAGATCGATATCGACCTGCTTGTTCGCGCGCTGTGCGCGCGCGGCGCGCGAATCGCGTTTCCGCTCGTGCTTCCGGATGCGAGCGATGGGGCGAAGTCCTCGTCGAAGGGCGGCGCTTCCGACAACGAACGCACCGCGCCCGATCCCCTGCGCTCGCTGCGGCTTCTCGCGATCGACGCGCGCGAACCGCTGGCGGCCGATGCTCCCAGCGCCGATCTCTGGCGCACCGACCGATATGGAATCCGTGTGCCGAACCTCGAGTCGCCCTGCGTGCATCGCGTGCATCCGCGCGAGATCGACGCGGTGATCGTGCCCGGGCGCGCCTTCGACGCGCGCGGCGCGCGGCTCGGCCGCGGCAAGGGCTTCTACGACGCGCTGCTCGCGCGCCTTCGCCCTGATGCGCGCGCCGCGACGATCGGCCTCGCGTTCGAAGCACAGGTCGTCGATCGCGTGCCGGAGGACGAGCGCGATGCACGCGTGGCCTGGATCGCAACCGAACGGCGCTTGCGCCGGGCGGTCGATCCAGAGCGGCCACGGCACGTGCGGGCGACCACGGACGAGATCTCCGAAACCGACGGGGACGGCGCGCAGAGCGTCCCCGATACTCCCGGCGACGCCTGATTTTCACTGAGCGGTCGCTCAGCAGCCCTCGCATCCCCCGGCGTTTTGCCTACCCTGCGCCAGATCCTCGGCCACCGAGGACTTCACACAGGACACCGAGTTCTCCCAGAGGTTCGCCATGGCGCTCGCCAGCCAGTCGCCCCGTTCCAATCGCCAGTTCAAGCCCTCGCAGCGCGCCGGATCGCAGTTCATTCTGATCGGCGCGGCCGCGGTCGCCTCGCTCGGCGCCGGATGGTGGTTGATGCGCGCGGACGCAGGTCACGAAGACGGTCTCGGCACCCAGTCGACCTCGAGTTCGCCCGCCGCGCTTGCGTCGTCGGTACCTGGTACGACCGCGGCGAACGGCTCGACGCTCGACTCGGTGGTGGCCGACGCCGCGCGGGACGCGCGCGACAACGAAGCACGCGAGTTCGAGCGCGCCGCGGCCGCCGCGAACGCGACGCCGGTCGTTCCCGCCGCGGCTGCCTCGATCGACG
>JAJTGL010000008.1:11172-57387 GCA_021297795.1 Planctomycetaceae bacterium | reverse complement strand
ATTCTCCGGAGGGATTCGTTCCGCTGGTTGCTTCCGTTGGGCTTTCGGTCGCGTTCTTCGGCGCATCGCGTCTCGCTGCATCCGGATTTCCGCGCAGCGACCGGCGGATCAGGATGCCGAGCGGCGGTCCGATCGGGTGATCGGTCTCGATGCCGACGCGCACCGGCTTCCCCGACGCACGCCACATCTCCCAGTCGATCTCGACGGTCTGCTCGAGCGCGGGCGTGGTCGAGAGCGGTTTGGCGACGGGGGGGTCGACCGCGATCACGGTGATCGACCTCCCGTCGACGCTTCGGATCGTGATGGTCGATGCAGGCAACGTCGGCGCGTCGTCGGCCGGCCCCTCGAGCGTCGTGGGCGCGAGCGCAAGGTACGAGCCCACGCGCCCCTTCACGGTGAGGAAGGCGGGGTCGGCGCCCTCAAGGTCGAACGTGACGCGCTTCACAAGTTCGACGCCCTGTTGGTTGCCGGCGTCCATCGTGATGAGCGTGTCCACCGAGGCGCCGGGCGGGATCGGGTCGCTCGGCCACGTCGGGGTCGTGCAGCCGCAGTCCGCGAGAGCCTTGCGGACGAGGAGTGGCGTCGTGCCGGTGTTCGTCAGCCGCACCGACTTCTCGACCGGGGTGTTTGGCAGGAGTTCGCCCATCTCGAGTTCTGCCGGTTCGATGCGCAGCGGCGAACTCGCCACAGGCGCGGGTGTGGTGTTCGCGCCGGACTTCAGCCCTTCGGGTGCGCGATCACAGGCGACGAACGCGAAGGACAGGACGCAGTACGGGACAACCCACATCGACATGCGCCTCCAGCGGCGCAAGGTCGCGCGCGGGTTCGTGTGGTCTACGCCAGAGTTCGTCGATCGCATGCCGTTCATGATCGCAGGTCGTCCGCTGGTTGCGGGCGCTTCGCAGTTTGACCACAATCTTTCCGTGCGCGAGGATCGAATCGTTCCCTACGGCGGTGCAGAGGCTTCGGCCGGACCCGGCGCGCGGGAGATGTTCACGCCCGACGTGCCCGGTTTCGGTCCGGCGCGCTGCGCGTCGTACCTCGCGGGGACTGAGGGTTTACCGCCGCGCCCCCAACTTGTTCGGGCGATCGAGCTCGTCGGCCGAGCGACAACCGATCGGGAGCTGCATGCGCTTGATATCGGCTGCGGGCCGGGGCGTGAGGTGCTTGCGCTTTGCGAGGCCGGATTTGCGATCGACGCGTTCGACCCATACCCCGAGATGCTTGCCCGCACGCGCGCGTTGCTCACGGCGTGTGGAGCGCGTCACGATCGCGTGCGCCTTGCGTTCGGGACGCTCGAGGACCATGCCGAGGCACTCACGCCCAGCCGCTACGACCTCGTGCACGCTGGCTTTGTGCTTCCCTTCATCCGGCCACACGCGTTCGAGCGTTGCTGGAGCGCGCTCACCACGTCGCTCCGGCCAGGTGGTGTCTTTGCGGGCCAGTTCTTCGGTCCGAACGATGAGTTCATCCGCGCGTCCTCGGCCGGCGAGATGACGGCGCATGGCAGTGTCGACGTCGACCGACTGTTTGCAGGCTGGACCGTCATCGAGCGCGAGGAGGTCGATCGCCAAGGCGCCATCGGCCGCGGCACACCCAAGTGGTGGCACGTCCATCACATCGTTGCGGTGAAACCTGCATGACGCGCGTGGAAGGCTTCCCGCGGGAGCTGGCTCACTGTGCGCCGGTCGTGGCGCCCCAACTTGAGAGGAGCCGCGCGAGATCCTTGCTGTCGACCGCGCCGCTTCCGTCGAGATCGGCGGGGCCGGGCTGTCCCCACGAACTCAGGACGACCGCGAGATCACCGGCGCCAACCACGCCATCGCCGTCGAGGTCCTCGGGAAGTTCTGGCTCCTGTTCGAGCACCGCTGGGATCAGCAGGCCCGCCACATCGAGCCCCGGCACGGTGCCGTCGTACACCGCGGTCTCCGCGGCCTGCAGCACCGCGAGGTTCGGCAGGATCGAGATGGAGGTCGAGGTAAATGCCCGCTTCACCTTGAAGCGGAAGGTGACAACCTGCGCGCCCGCGCCGGTGGTTGCGACGGGGCTCCCGAAGTTCGCGATCGCGTAGTAGAGCGCGTCGCCATCTTTCGGAACCGCAAGTTCGTTGATGCCCGTGTAGTCGACGTTCGGCGAGGGGAAGTATGACGACATCAGTGGGACCGACCCGGTCGTTGTCAGGCCGAGCAGTTCGACATCCTTGGGGTTCCAATCGAGGATGCAGTCGATCGCAAAGAAGCTCTGGCCCACAAAGGACTCGGTCGCCTCGCTCTTCGCGCGCAAACGCACGCTCACGGTCTCGCCGACCGCCACGTATCCCGCAGGCCCTTCAAGCGCGAGATTGATCGCGTACTGGGCTTCCGCATGACCGGCAACGCAAAGGCACACGGCGGTCGCGAGCATTGCTGCGAAGCGTGTTGGTTCGGCGCCGGACTGCTCGTCGTTCGAGTTTGGATGGTGTTCAGACATGGCGGTTCCTTCTCCGCAGTTCCATTTCTGCGAGGACTTCCCAGCGGCGTCCGCCGGATTCCTGCACGCCATCCTCCCGAGTTGTCGAAGGGGAGGCGACGCCTTTCGACGTCGCCTCCCGGTACTTGAGGTCTTTGATCTCTGAGGACTTCTGGGTTGGGATGCCCCTGCGCCCAATCACCAGGTCGTGCCAGTGCTCACACCCGGAACGATGCGCGGACGACGCGGCTCGACGCCTTGCATGAGGAGCGAGATGTCTGTCGCATTGACGACGCCGTCGTTGTTGATGTCAGCGATCGCCTGGTGGCCGAGGCCCATGCGCACGAGTTCAGACACCTTCACCGAGCTACGCGGCTGAACGCCGGTGTAGCTACCGCAGGTCTCGTCGACCTGGAAGTAGTTGACGCCAAGGAAGGAGAGGTCGGCGTTGTTGACCTGTCCGCTCGCGTTGAAGTCGGTGTGCGTTCCCGAGGTCGACGCCGTGGTGTCGACGTCGAGCGTCGAACCGCGCTGCGACACGAACGTCGCGAAGTCGAAGATGTCGATCACGGTGTCGCCGTTGGCGTTACCCACGAGGAGGTAGTCGGTCGAGCTCGATCCGTCGATCTCGAAGCGGCTGTTGTAGGTGCGGCCGCCGTGCGAGCCCGAGCCACCGGCGTGGTCGGCGATCGAGAACGTGCGACGGAGCGAGTGGAGCGGGTCGCGCACCGACGCGCAGCCACCGTCCCAGTCGACCGAGCCGAGGAGCTGCATGTTGACGGACCCTTCGGCGCGCGAGGACGCGCCCGCGCCTGCGGTCGCGAGCGAGATCGTGCGGCTGTCGGAGTCGGTGTCCGAGGACTTCGCGACCGCAACCGAGAGGCCGCGGGTGAAGTTGTTGGTGCTGAAGGCGCCGCCGAAGGCGACCGATGCGAGCGCGAGGCTGTCGGCCGAGACGTCGACCGTGGTGGTCGCGGTCGCGGTGTTGCCGCAGTCGTCGGTCGCGGTCCAGGTCACCGTGGTGACGGCGCCTGCCGCGTACGAGTTGCCAGCCGGACGATTGTCCGTGATGGTCACCGAGTTGTCGCAGGTGTCGCTGCCGGTCGGGGCCGTGAAGGTCACGACCGCAGCGTTCGAACCGTTCGCGTCGGCCCAGTATGAGACTCCTGCCGGAACCGAGCTCAGGGTCGGCGCCACGGTGTCGCGCGTGACGCTCCCGAGGTTCGACGCGGCTTCCAGCGAGATGTTCTGTGCGGCAACGTTCGACAGCTTCGATGTCTGGTTGCTGACCGTGCCGAAGGTGACGAGATTGGAAGTCGCGCAGAAGTCGGCGGTGCAGGTGAAGGTCAGCGTGACGAAGCCGCCGGAGAGGCTCACGTTGCTGTTGCCCTCGGTGGTACCGAGCGAGAGGACGAGCGTGCCGTTCGTCGCGTTGTGGCTCTCGTAGATCTCAAGGTCGAGCGGGGAGCCGCTCACGAGCGCGTAGTGGTTGCCGCCCGACGACTGGAGCGAGAGCTTGCTCTGGTCGTAGTCGAGCACGAGCTGCGCGCCGACGCCGTTCACCGCATCGCCGGCGAGGCCGACGGTGACGACGAGCGACTGACCGGCGCCGATGGTGGCATCGGCGGTGGTGATCGTGAGATTGCTGGCTGCGAAGGCGGAACCGGCCGTGCCGATCGCCGCCACAACGGCCGCCAGGCCGTTCTGCGAGGGACTCTTCATCTTTCAAATCCTCAAGATGGTGCTGTAGTTCGCGGGGGGGTGCCGCGGAAGGCGGACGGTGCCTTCAGGGCCGGACAATGGCATCCGTTTGGATCACAGCCAAATGGAAGGTTCGATCATTTGGATAAATCCAACCTGTTTGGATGTGATTCGTGTAAGAGCATTGTCTATAACGATTTCGCGAAAGCCGGATATGTATTCCGGGACGTTGTTCTGGCGCCTGCCGGATGAAATCGACGTGACTTGAGGTCGAGAAAACGTACCTCTCTCGACTCCCGCGGAAGTCACGGCATGATGTATCCGCTCCGCGGCGACCCCGCGGCGCTGAAGGCTGATCCGAGCATGAGGAAAGTGAGAACGAGACCCCGTGAACTTTGGGGATCGAAGGCGATCAACTCGCCACGATTTCTGTTGTGGCATTGTCTGCTGGCGATTGTCGCGCTCATGGTTTCGGTCCGTGCGTCGGCGCAAGACATCCACATCAGCCAGGTTTACGGCGGCGGCGGAAACACGGGAGCGCCGTTCAACGCCGACTTCGTCGAGCTCTACAACGCGGGCACGACCACGGCGTCGATCGGTGGATGGACGCTCACCTACGCCTCCGCCACGGGCAACTTCGGTGGTTCGCAATTCACGCTTCCGCCCGGCACGTTGATTCCGCCGGGCGGTTACCTGCTGATCCAGATGTCCGCGGCAGGCGGGACCGGCGCGGCCCTCAGCCCCGATCTCGTCGCAAACCCCGCGATCGGAATGGCGGCCGACAACGCGAACGTGGCGCTTCTTTCCGCAGCGCAAAGCGGTACCTCAAACAACTGCGCGAGCCTGGCGGCCACGCTCATTGATAAGGTCGCCTACGGCTCGGGCAACTGCCCCGAAGGCTCGGCGGTGGGCGCACTCAGCAGCACCACTGCCGCGATTCGTAAGGCGAATGGAGCGACCGACACCAACTCGAACTCGAGCGACTTCTTCATCGGGACACCGTTCCCGCGCAACCTCGCGATGCGTCAGGCCGCGATCGCAGAGACGGGCTCTTCGCCGACTGCCGACGGCTGGACCGTGGCGACCAGCGGTACGACATCATCGGGCGTCGCGAACAGCGACGTCGGCAACCCGTCGTGGACGCTTGGCGCGACGACGTCGTCGACGGCAAGCGCCACACGTACCGTCACCGCGTCCGCGGGCATGCGCGCGGCGATCGACGTCGACCACGGCACCGTGCCGTCGGGCGCGACCGTGGGCGTTGAGTTCCTCAGCGGTTCGACGACCGTCATGACCTTCCGGCTTGTCGGCGGCGCGTCGAACTACACGCTGATCGACAGCTCCGGCACGGTGACCACCACGCTGGCCGCAACGACGTCCGGCGTGCGGCTCGCGCTGGCCGTCGGCGCAAGCGGTGCCTACACGCTGACCGCGAACACCTACAGCCGATCCGGCACGCTCGCCGGATCCGGCACCGCTATCTCCGCGGTACGCGTCTTCAACAATGGCGCCGGCAACACCGCATCCACGGTGCTCTCGTTCAACCACCCGGCGGTATCGATCTCGACCGCATCGCTCACGTCGACCGTCAACGCGTCGACCACCTCGATCCCCGACAACAACGCGTCCGGTCGCACGATCTCGATTCCGTTCACGGCCGCGCAGATCCCGTCCGGTCTCGCGGTGCGCGACGTGCGCGTCACGCTGAACACGCTCACCCACGGAAACGCCGGCGACATCGTCGGCGCGGTCACGGCACCGGGCGGAGGAACGGCCACGTTCCTCTCGCTGCTCGGTCCGGGTGAAACCTCGAACTTCGGCGGCAACTATGCGTTTGCGGATGAGTTCACGTCGAACCTCTTCACTGCGGCGGGCGGCGTTAGCGGAAGCACAACGATCCCTGTTGGAAACTACCACCCGAGTTCCACTTCGAACGGCGTCCGCTCAGCGCTCGCATCGCCGCTCGCGGTGTCGGGCAACGGCGTGGGAACGTGGACCGTGCGTGTCTCCGACCAGGTGAACAACAACACCGGTACCGTCGCGAGCGCCACGCTGGAGCTTCGCCTCGGTTTCGATAGCGACGGGGACGGAGTCGTCGACCAATTCGATGGTTGCCCGACCAACGGCTCGCTGACCGCACCCGCGACGTACTACGTCGATGCCGACGGCGACGGCTTCGGAGGTACGACGACCACCACGAGCTGTTCCAACACGCCTCCGGCGGGCGCGAGCAGCGTGAACACCGACTGCGACGACACGAACAACGCGCGCTACCCGGGCGCGACGGAAATCTGCGACGGCATCGATCAGGATTGCGACGGTGCGGCTGACGATGGGTTCGCCGACACGGACGGCGATGGCATCGGCGACTGTGTCGATGCCTACGTGACCTACACGATGACGGGAGCGTCGATCCCGGACGCTACCAACGCCACGCCACCTGTTGTTGGCGTGCTCGCACGCACCTTCTCGGTCACCACCGCTCAGATTCCGAACGGCATCACCGACATCCGCGTGCGGCTGAACGCGCTCTCGCACACGTGGATCGGCGACCTCACCGTCCAGCTGATCGCACCGAACGGTACGACCGCATCGATCTTCACACGTCCTGGGTTCACAGGCGGAACAAGCTCGGGCGACAGCTCGGACTTCAACGGCAACTACCTCTTCGATGATCCCGCGACGCAAAGCCTGTGGACCGCGGCAACGACGGCAGCCGCCACCGCGGCCATCCCGGCGGGCAGCTATTTCCCCAGCGCTGCCACCAATGGCGCGCGCGTCGCGCTGACGAGCGCGTTCAGCAGCGTTCCGACCACCGGCACCTGGACCGTGCGCATCACCGATGCGATCAACCAGGACGTGGGTTCGGTGGGGACGATCATCGTCGAGTTCGATCCCGCGCCGATCGTCGATACCGACGGCGACGGCACGCCGGACTCGAGCGATGGTTGCCCGAACGACCCGAACAAGATTGCCCCCGGCGCGTGCGGCTGCGGCACGGCCGACACCGACACGGACGGCGACGGCACACCGAACTGCAACGACGGCTGCCCGAACGATCCCAACAAGACCGCCGCCGGCACGTGCGGCTGCGGCATTGCGGATACCGACTCGGACAACGACGGCACGCCGAACTGCAACGACGGTTGCCCCAACGATCCCAACAAGACCGCGCCCGGGCTCTGTGGCTGCGGCACCGCCGATACCGACACGGACGGCGACGGCACACCGAACTGCAACGACGGTTGCCCGAACGATCCCAACAAGACCGCGCCAGGGCTCTGTGGCTGCGGCACGGCGGATACCGACACGGACGGCGACGGAACACCAAACTGCACCGACGGCTGCCCGAATGACCCGAACAAGATTGCCGCCGGCACATGCGGTTGCGGTGTCGCGGAGACCGACTCGGACAACGACGGTACACCAAACTGCACTGACGGCTGCCCGAATGACCCGAACAAGATTGCCGCCGGTACATGCGGTTGCGGTATCGCGGAGACCGACTCGGACAACGACGGCACACCGAACTGCAACGACGGTTGCCCGAACGATCCGAACAAGATCGCGGCCGGCGCGTGCGGTTGCGGCGTAGCCGACACCGACACCGACAGCGACGGCACGCCAGACTGCAACGACGGCTGCCCGAATGATCCTGCTGATCCTGCGAAGATTGCACCCGGACTCTGCGGCTGCGGCACGGCGGATACCGACACGGACGGCGACGGAACACCAAACTGCACCGACGGTTGCCCGAACGACCCCAGCAAGATCGCAGCTGGCGCGTGCGGCTGTGGCGTCGCGGAGACCGACTCGGACAACGATGGCACGCCGAACTGCAATGACGGTTGCCCGAACGATCCGAACAAGACCGCGGCTGGCGCGTGCGGCTGCGGGGTCGCGGAAACCGACTCGGACAACGACGGCACACCGAACTGCAACGACGGTTGCCCGGCCGATCCGAACAAGACCGCGGCTGGCGCGTGCGGCTGCGGGGTCGCGGAGACCGACTCGGACAACGACGGTACGCCGAACTGCAATGACGGTTGCCCGAACGACCCGAACAAGACCGCACCGGGCAACTGTGGCTGCGGCTTCCCAGAGAGTAACGGCGATTCCGACAACGATGGCACGCCCGACTGCTCCGACGGTTGCCCGAACGACCCGAACAAAACTGCGCCTGGAGTCTGCGGTTGCGGCGTCGTCGAGAACGCTGCCGATCCCGACGGCGACGGCACCCCGAACTGCGCCGACGGTTGTCCCAACGATCCGAACAAGACCGCGCCGGGCGCGTGCGGCTGCGGCGTCGCCGAGACCGACTCGGACGGCGACGGAACTCCGAACTGCAACGACGGTTGCCCCAACGATCCGAACAAGATCGCCGCCGGCACGTGCGGTTGCGGCATTGCGGACACCGACACGGACGGCGACGGCACGCCGAACTGCAACGACGGTTGCCCCAACGATCCGAACAAGATCGCCGCCGGCACGTGCGGCTGCGGCATTGCGGACACCGACACGGATGGCGACGGCACTCCGAACTGCAACGACGGTTGCCCCAACGATCCCAACAAGACCGTTGCGGGAGCGTGTGGCTGCGGCAGCGCCGAAACCGACTCAGACGGTGACGGCACGCCGGACTGCGTCGACGGCTGCCCGAACGATCCGAACAAGATCGCGGCGGGGGCGTGCGGTTGCGGCGTCGCCGACGCCGACACCGACAGCGACGGCACGCCAGACTGCAACGACGGCTGCCCGAATGATCCGAACAAGACCGCGCCCGGGCTCTGCGGCTGCGGCGTCGCCGATACCGACACCGACAACGACGGTACGCCGAACTGCAACGACGGTTGCCCGAACGATCCAAACAAGATCGCCGCTGGCGCGTGCGGCTGCGGCGTCGCCGATACCGACACCGACAACGACGGCACGCCGGACTGCACCGACGGTTGCCCGAATGATCCCGCGAAGACCGCGCCCGGGCTCTGTGGATGCGGCACGGCCGACACCGACACCGACAACGATGGAACGCCAGACTGCACCGATGGCTGCCCGAACGATCCGAACAAAGTTGTCGCGGGAGCTTGCGGCTGTGGCGTTGCTGACACCGACTCGGACGGCGACGGCACGCCGAACTGCAACGACGGCTGCCCGAACGATCCAAACAAGGTCGCTGCCGGCGTGTGCGGCTGCGGTGTGGCCGACACCGACACCGACAACGACGGCACACCAAACTGCAACGACGGCTGCCCGAACGATCCGAACAAGGTCGCCGCCGGCGCGTGTGGTTGCGGCGTCCCCGACACGGACACCGACAACGACGGCACGCCGAACTGCACCGACGGCTGCCCGAATGATCCTGCGAAGACTGCACCCGGACTCTGCGGCTGCGGTACGGCGGATACAGATACGGACAGCGACGGCACACCGAACTGCAGCGACGGCTGCCCGAACGATCCAGCGAAGACGGCGCCGGGTGTCTGCGGTTGCGGCGTCGCCGACACCGACTCGGACAACGACGGTACACCGAACTGCAACGACGGCTGCCCCAACGATCCGGCGAAGATCGCGCCGGGCGTCTGCGGTTGCGGCGTCGCCGACAGCGATTCTGACGGCGATGGCACGTTGAACTGCAACGACGGTTGCCCGAATGATCCAGCGAAGATCGCGCCGGGTGTCTGCGGCTGCGGCGTGGCCGACACCGACTCGGACGGCGACGGCACTCCGAACTGCAACGACACGACCTTCAGCTACAGCCTGACGGGCGGTTCGATTCCGGACGCAAGCGCGACAGGTCTCGTGAAGACGTTTACGGTTTCGGCCGGACAACTGCCGAATGGCTTCTCCAACATCCGAGTCACGCTCACCGGCCTGACCCACACATGGGCGGGCGACGTCACCGCGACCCTCGCCGCGCCCGACGGAACCGCGATCCCGCTCGTCGCGCGCATCAGCGCCACGGCGACGGCCCCCAACGGCGAGGACTCCGACTTCGGCGGCACCTATGTCTTCGACGACGCGTTCAACACCAGCATCTGGACTGCGGCGGGAACGGTCGCGGCGGCCGTCGCGATCCCGGCAGGCGACTACTACCCGAGCGCGGCGACCACCGGCGCGCGCGTGGATCTCACGAACGGCCTCAAGGGTAGGGGAATGACCGGTACGTGGACGCTCCGCATCACCGACACCGTGTCGCAGGACACAGGATCCCTAGGCTCGGCCAAGATCGACTTCACACCCGCCGAGTCGGGTGACGCTGACGGCGACGGAACCCCCAACGGTCTCGACGCGTGTCCGAACGACCCACTCAAGACGCTTCCCAGCGGGTGTGGCTGCGGCGTCGCCGACACCGATGCCGACGGCGACGGCACGCTCGACTGCAACGATCCGAGCTACACCGTATCCCTGACGGGCGGATCGGTCCCCGACAACTCGACGACGGGCCTCGTCAAGACTTTCACGATCGCGAACGGAACGTTCCCGTACGGCATCACGGCCGTCAAGGTCACGCTCACCGGCCTGACGCACGGCAACTGCGGCGATCTCACCGCCACGCTCACCGGTCCGAGCGGTGCCTCGGCCACGATCTTCGGTCGCGTCGGCGCGACATCGGCGACCGGCACCGGCGACACGTCAAACTATGGCGGAGACTACGTCTTCTTCGATGCCGCTACCGCAAGCCTCTGGACTGCGGCGGCGAATGTCGGCGGCAACGGCACCGTGGCGACGGGCGACTATTACCCGAGCGTCGCGCTGACCGGCGCGCGCGGCAACCTCACCTCGCCGTTCGCGGGCACGAACCTCTCCGGGACCTGGACGCTTCGCATCACCGACACCATCTCGAGCAACTCCGGCACGCTCGGTTCGGCGAGGGTGGACTTCACGCCTGCGGAGCCGGTCGATAGCGATGGCGACGGCGTTCCTGACGGCAGCGACGGCTGCCCGAACGATCCGAACAAGACGGCGTCGGGCGCCTGCGGCTGCGGCGTTGCGGAAACCGACTCGGACGGCGACGGGACCCCGAACTGCAACGATGCGTGCCCGAACGACCCCACGAAGATCGCCGTTGGCGCGTGCGGATGCGGCGTTGCCGAGACGGACTCCGACAACGACGGCACGCCGAACTGCGTCGACGGCTGCCCGAATGATCCGAACAAGTCGGCGTCGGGCGCCTGCGGCTGCGGCTCTCCCGACACCGATCTCGATGGAAACGGCACGCCCGACTGTAGCGAGACCACGCCCACGGTGAGCCTTGCGGTTGTGGGAGGCGGGGCGGTGTTCGGCGCTGGCGACACCGTGACGGTGCAGGTCGCCTACAGCAATCCGGCGCGCGTCATCACGCAGGCGCGACTGTCGCTCCTCTTCAACACGAGCGCGCTTCTCGCGGTCGACGTGCGTACGCCCGAAGGTGGGGCGTTCTCGCAGTCCACGACCGAGTCGATCGATCAGGGAGCGGGCACGATCCGCTCGGTCGTCACTGCTCCTGGCGGAGCAGGTTCGTCGGGCGCGACCGTCGTGGACATCGACTTCGTGGTGCTTCCGGGCGCGAGCGCGTGCTCGAACGCGGGTCTTGTGACGTTCGGATCGATCGAGGGAGCGTCGACCGAGTTGATCAGTGCGGCTGGCGAGACGGTGTCGCTTTCGACAACGCCGCTCCCGGCGATACGCGCCGACGGCGTGCCACCGGCCCTCGCGGGCGTTCCGTCGAACGCGACGCTCTCGGTCGATGCGGGTTCGATCGTCGGAGCGGCGATCGCCGAACCGGTGGTCACTGCGATCGATGGCTGCGACGGCGCACGCAGCGTAGCGCTCACCATCACGTATCCAGGCGGCGGAACGGCGAGTGCGTGGCCATTCGACGGCATCTTCCCGATCGGCGTCACGACGCTTGCATATGCATCGACCGACGTCGCCAGCAACACGACCACCGCCACACGCACGATCACGGTGCTCGACCAGCAGCTCGTCGATCTGACGATCACGCTTGGCGGAGACTTCGCGGGCGCGTCCACGCGCCTGATGCGCATCGAGAGCGGGGGAGTCACGCAGACCACGCAAGTTGCGATGACCGGTACCTCGGGCGTCGCGACGGGTATCGCGATTCCAGTGAGCGCCACGCCGCCGTGCATCCGCCTGAAGGATGTGGGCCACTCGGTCTCTCGTGTCGGCACCGCGACCGACAGCGGAGCGCGGTGGTCGCTCTCGCTCACCTTGCCGCAGGGCGACTCGAACGACGACGACGTGGTCGACATCATCGATTTCGCGATCTTCGTCGCGAATCGCGGCGCTGCGAGTACGGCCGCCGGCATCTCCAACTTCAACGCCGACTTGATCGTAAACAACGCCGACCTCGGATTCATCGGCCTGAACTACTTCGCACAGGGCGAGACCTGCGGTGGTTTCGGTCCCCCGCAGGCGCCGCGCGAACGCGTGCGCGTGATCGATCTCGTGCGAGCCGGCATGCGCGACCTCGCCGCGGCCGATCTCGATCGCGATGGCTGGGTGTCGCAATCCGACATCGCGGCGTACCTTTCGGGCAACGCGTCACCTCCACCCACGCCGCGACCGATCCGCCGCCCGCTGCCGAACGGCTCCGAGACCCCGGTCGAACGCGACTGGTAGTGGTCGGCTTCGCGGCCGAGTCACGCGAAAGGTCGCTGCCGCAGCAGCCGCCATGCACGCAAAGGGTCGCTGCCGCAGCAGCCGCCATGCACGCGAAAGGTCGCTGCCGCAGCAGCCGCCATGCACGCGAAAGGTCGCTGCCGCAGCAGCCGCCATGCACGCGAAAGGTCGCTGCCGCAGCAGCGACCGCTCAAAAACAGATCGCCCAAAGTGAGCAAAGGCCCGCGATCTTGAGGCGAAGCCTCAACTCGCGGGCCAGTTGCGAACGCTCTATTGAAGCGGGCGAAGGGGATCGAACCCTCGACATTCAGCTTGGAAGGCTGACGCTCTACCGCTGAGCTACGCCCGCAGCGGGGCCGGGAATATAGCCGATCGGACAGCCGGGATGGGATCATGAGGCCATCTTCCGCCGACGGCAGCCCGGAGGAAAACTCGTTATCTTGTCGCCCCCTTGCCGACAACCCCCGTGCAAGGCGTCCGGCCGGTTGGCCGCGGGCGGAGGATCCCGCGCTTCCGAGTCGGAGTCAGGCGTCGAAGGCACCCGAGTTTCGCGGTCGGAGCACCGCAGGCGGGGCCTTCAGGATCGTTTCAGACAGCTTCTGCCAGCATCACCGTCAGCGATAGACCAGAAACCCAGTCCTAGTTGGGCAAGCATGGTGCTTTCCCAACGCACTAGGAAGACAGCCCACATGAAGACTGCCTTCTCCCGTACGGGCCGCGCGCTTGCAACGCTCGTTCCCGCCTTCCTCGCATCCGCCGCCTTCGCAGGTGAGGCGGATCTCAAGCTTCCCGATGTCAAGGCCATCGACTTCGGTGGCGGCATCACCGGCAACCTGCTCATGATGAGCGGCCTGGTGATCTCCATCCTCGGAGCGCTGTTCGGCCTCGTCCAGTACAAGCAGACCGTCGCGCTCCCGGCCCACAAGTCGATGCTCGCGGTCTCGAACATCATCTGGGAGACCTGCAAGAGCTACATCATCCAGCAGGGCAAGTACCTGTCGGTGCTGTGGATCCTGATCGCCGGCGCGATCATCTTCTACTTCGGCTACCTCGAGCACAAGGGCGTTCGCGACGTCATCGTGATCCTGCTCGCGTCGGTGCTCGGCATCCTCGGCAGCTACGGCGTCGCGTGGTTCGGCATCCGCATCAACACGCAGGCGAACTCCCGCGCGGCCTTCGCCTCGCTGAAGGGCTACCCGCTCCCGGTGCTCAGCATTCCGCTGAAGTCGGGCATGTCGATCGGCATGCTGCTCGTGTCGGTCGAGCTCTTCTTCATGATCTGCATCCTGTGCTTCCTGCCGGCGGAGCTCATCGGACCGTCGTTCATCGGCTTTGCCATCGGCGAGTCGCTCGGCGCGTCGGCCCTCCGCATCTGCGGCGGCATCTTCACCAAGATCGCCGACATCGGCGCCGACCTCATGAAGATCGTCTTCAAGCTTCCCGAGGACGACCCGAAGAACCCCGGCGTCATCGCGGACTGCACCGGTGACAACGCCGGCGACTCGGTCGGCCCGACCGCCGACGGCTTCGAGACCTACGGCGTCACGGGCGTCGCGCTCATCGCCTTCCTCTCCTACGCGCTCGGCGCGGTGGGCAACGAGGGCGAGATGTGCGGCAAGCTCATCGTGTGGCTCTTCGCGATGCGCGCGCTCATGATCATCACCTCGCTGGCGTCCTACTACATCAACGAGGCGATCTCGAAGGCGAAGTACGCGACGTCGAAGGACTTCCACGAGGAGGCTCCGCTCACCTGGCTCGTCTGGATCACCTCGATCCTCTCGATCATCGTGACGTTCGTCGCCTCGAAGTGGCTCCTCGGCGGCATCGAGTACAACGGTGAGAAGCTCGAGAACCTCTGGTGGGCGCTCAGCGTCATCATCAGCTGCGGCACCATCGCCGGAGCGCTCATCCCCGAGTTCACCAAGGTCTTCACCTCGACCACCTGCGGACACGTCGACGAAGTCGTCAACGCGTCCAAGCAGGGCGGCGCGTCCCTCAACATCCTCTCCGGCTTCGTCGCGGGCAACTTCTCGGCGTTCTGGAAGGGCCTCGTCATCGCCGGCCTCATGGCGATCGGCTGGTGGATCTCGACCGACAAGGACGTCGCGGCGCTCATGCCCGAGGCGTACTCCTTCGCCGGCCCGATCTTCGCCTTCGGTCTCATCGCCTTCGGCTTCCTCGGCATGGGCCCGGTCACCATCGCGGTCGACAGCTTCGGCCCGGTGACTGACAACGCGCAGTCGGTGTACGAGCTCTCGCGCATCGAGGCTCAGCCCGGCATCAAGGAGGAGATCAAGCGCGACTTCGGCTTCGAGCCCGACTTCGAGAGCGCGAAGTACACGCTGGAGAAGGGTGACGGCGCGGGCAACACCTTCAAGGCGACCGCGAAGCCGGTGCTCATCGGCACCGCTGTCGTCGGTGCGACCACGATGGTGTTCGGCATCATCCTCGCCCTCATCAAGTCGGTCGCCGGCGAAGGCGCGGACACCGAGGCCCTCAAGGCCGCGGCCCAGACCGTGATCGGCAAGCTCTCGATCGTGACCCCCGAGATCCTCCTCGGCCTCCTCATCGGTGGCGCGGTCATCTACTGGTTCACCGGCGCGTCGACGCAGGCCGTCGTGACGGGCGCGTACCGCGCGGTCGTCTTCATCAAGGAGAACATCAACCTCGACAAGGCCGAGGCGAGCATCGAGGACGCCAAGAAGGTCGTCGAGATCTGCACCGTCTACGCGCAGAAGGGCATGACGAACATCTTCATGGTCGTCTTCTTCTTCTCGCTGGGCCTGCCGTTCTTCGATCCGTACTTCTTCATCGGCTACCTCGTCGCGATGGCCTTCTTCGGTCTCTACCAGGCCATCTTCATGGCGAACGCCGGCGGCGCCTGGGACAACGCGAAGAAGATCGTCGAGGTCAACCTCCGCGCGAAGGGTACCGACCTGCACGCGGCGACCGTCGTCGGCGACACCGTCGGCGATCCGTTCAAGGACACCTCGTCGGTCGCGCTCAACCCCGTCATCAAGTTCACGACGCTCTTCGGCCTCCTCGCCGTCGAGATCGCGATCGCGATGAAGGACAGCCCCGCCAAGATGTGGATCGGCATCGGCTGCTCGCTGATCGCCTGCTTCTTCGTCTGGCGCAGCTTCTACGGAATGCGCATCCCGACCGACGCGAAGAAGTGATCGCGCGGCTCTCCGCATGAACACGCGGGCCGTCCGGCAACCCCGGACGGCCCGCGTTCTTTTTCGTGTGGCACCCGGTTCGGTCGCGCCTACGCGCCGAGCGACGCATGCGCGAGCCCGCATTCGGCCGCGAGTTCGAGGAACTTGCGACTCGGCGGCGCCTTCGCGTCGACGCGACCGGCGGCGTGCGCGAACGCGAGCGTCCACGCATGGAGCCCGAGCGTTCCCTCGGGGGCCTTCGAGGATGGAATCAGCGTCGCACCCTTCCCGTAGATCGGGTCGCCCGCGATCGGAAACCCGAGATGCGCGAGGTGCACCCGGATCTGGTGCAGCCGTCCGGTGAGCGGGGTGCAGGAGACGAGCGTGTGCGAGGCGCTCGTCGCGAGCACCTCGACCTCGGTGGCCGCGGGCTTTCCCTCGCGGTCGATCACGCTGACGAGGCGCGTGCCCTCGGCGGCGGCCACGCGCTTCTCGACGAGGTTGCGCTCGACGCGCGTCGGACCCGGCCGCATTCGCCCGCGCACCACCGCGAGGTAGCGCTTGTCGACCGAGCGGGCCTCGAACTGCGCGCGGATCGCGTCGTAGGCCTCGGGCGAGAGCGCGCAGGCCACGCAGCCGCTCGTCTGGCGGTCGAGGCGGTGGAGCAGTCCGTAGTCCCGTCGTTCCCCGAGCCGGAGAAGCTTGCCTCCGTAGTGGGCGACCAGCGCGTTCAGCAGGCTGTCGTCGCGGTGCGAGGTGCCCGGTTCGGTCACCATGCCGGGCGCCTTGTTCGCGACCACCACGTGCTCATCCTCGTGGACGAGGTCGAGGCGGAGACGCGGATTCGGCGACGGCTGGGGCACGCAGCGAGGATACCCGCTCGCGCGGTATCCTCGCGGCATGCGCACGCTCGGAGTCAACACCCGTCTCAAGCCGTTCGGAGCCACCATCTTCGCCGAGATGACCGCGCTTGCCGTGAAGCACGGCGCCGTCAATCTCGGACAGGGGGCTCCCGACTTCGATGGGCCCGAGTGGCTGAAGGAGGCCGCGGTCAAGGCGATCCGCGACGGACGCGGCCAATACGCGCGCATGACGGGGCTGCCGGAACTGACCAAGGCGATCACCACGCGCTTCGAGAAGACGAGCGGCCTCTCGTACGACCCCGAGCGCGACGTCGTCGTCACCTGCGGCGCCACCGAGGCGATCCTCGACTGCATCCTCGGCCTCATCGAGCCGGGCGACGAGGTGCTCTTCTTCGAGCCCTTCTACGACTCGTACATCGCATCGGTCGCCATGGCGGGAGGCGTGCCGAAGGTCGTCACGCTCGAGGCTCCGGACTTCCGCATCGACGAGGCGGCGGTGCGCGCGGCGATCACGCCGCGGACGCGCGTCCTGATGGTGAACAGCCCGCACAACCCGAGCGGCCAGATGCTCTCGGCGGCCGAGCGCGCGACGATCGCGCGCATCGCCGAGGAGTTCGACCTCGTCGTCATCAGCGACGAGGTGTACGAGGAACTCTGGTACGAGGAGCCGCACCGCACGCTCGCGCTCGAGCCCGGCCTTCGCGAGCGCACGATCGTGCTCGGGAGCCTCGGCAAGAGCTTCTCGTTCACGGGTTGGAAGGTCGGCTGGGCCATCGCGCCCGCCAATCTCGCGCAGGCCGTGCGCAGCGCGCACCAGTTCGCTTCGTTCTGCGCGCCGACGCCGCTGCAGGCGGCCGCGGCGGTGGCACTCTCGGCGCCCGACAGCTACTTCGCCGAGTTCCGTGCCGAGTACCGCGCGCGGCGCGACCGGATGGTCGAGGGACTGCGGCGCTGCGGCTTCCGCTGCGACTTCCCGAAGGGAAGCTACTTCGCGCTCGCCGATCACTCGGCGTTCGGATTCGAGGACGACTTCGCGTTCTGTCGGCATCTCGTCGAGCATGGAAAGGTGGCTGCGATTCCACCGGGCGCCTTCTATGTGAACAAGCGGAAGGCCGCGTCGCTCGTGCGCTTCGCCTTCTGCAAGAAGCTCGAGACGATCGACGCCGCGCTCGTGAGGCTCGAGGAGTACCGCGCCCGCTTCGAGGAGGGCGCCTTCGCGGGCGCCGGAGGAGCACGTGCGGCACGCGCTTGAGACGCGCGAAGTCTCCGCATGGGTCGAGGCCGATCGGCTCGAGCGTGCGGTGCGCGTCCTCTCCGATCCTCGGCTTCGTCCGACGCGCGTCGGGAGCCCCGACGCCCGCACGCGCCGAACGCTCGCCGATCGATTCAACGCGGAGTCGTTCGACGACATGCGGCGACTCGCGGTCGCCACGAAGTCCGTGCTCTGGATCGAGCAGACCGCACCCCTCGGCGAGTTCGAGCGCGAGGCGCTCGTCGAGGAGAACATCGCGATCGTGGCGGGCGCGTGCACGCTTCCGTTTCTGCTCGCGCTTCCGCAGGTCGAGACGGCCCCGAGCTTCCGGCGCATGGCTGCCGGTGCCGCGGTCCTCGGCATCGCGGAGGCGTTCGGTCGCGTCGAGGTGCTGCAGTCGACGGTGTCGGTCGCGGATCGCGGACGTCTCGCGGAAGGGCTACGCGTGGCGGTCGCCGCCTCGCTCGCGGTCCTCGGCCCGATCGACACCGTGAACGCGGTCGGCGCGTCGGCGGGCACGCTCACCGCGTCGCTTGTCGGTGCGCACGGATTCGGCACGATCGCGGTCGCGAGCGGCGTGGAGGGGGCGTCCTTCGCCCTCGTCGGCGAAGGCGGCATCGCGAATGTCTCGAGTTGCTCGGTTGCGTGGCGTCGGCGCGACGGATCGTGGGTCGAGGAGGCCCGGATCGAACCCGACGGCGAGGAGCCGATCGTCCGCACGATTCTCGAGGCGGAACGTCCGGTCGTGCGACGCAAGCCCCTCGACGAGTCGCTGCGTCGACTGCGCCTTCGCATCGCCGCCGTTGCCGACACGGTGCGACTCTCGGTGCGGACCGGGCACGGCGAATCCACCGAGGCCATGCTGCGCAACTTCGACGTCGATCCGGATGACCTTACGGCACGGACGTGATCGGGATCGGTCGCGGAAAGCTGAACACGAGCGCCGACCAAAAGAGAAGCGGCGCCCCATCGCGGGGGCGCCGCTTCGTTGTTGCAGGAGTGCCGCGCTCAGCCGACCGAGAGGATCTCGACGCGGATGTAGTGCTGGCGGTGGCCGATGGTCTTGCGGAAGCCCTTGCGGCGCTTGTACTTTCCGACGAGCACCTTCGGGCCATCGGCCTCGCCGAGCACCTTCGCGGTGACGGTCGCGCCGGCGACGTAGGGCACGCCGATCTTCGCGGCGGACGAACCGCTCGCGTCGCCGACCGCGAGGACGCGGTCGAAGGTGATGGTCGAACCGTCGGCGGCATCGCGGAGATCGATGTCGACCACGTCGCCCTTCTGAACCTTGATCTGCGTGCCGCTGTCTTCGATGATCGCGTACATGGTTGGAATCCTTGCTTGACCGTCCGGAGGCCCCGGATCGGGAACGGAACAAGATAGCAGATTCCACGTCCGGCTCAAGCCGCCTCCACGGCCCGTGAGCGGGATTCGGGGCCGGGAACCTTTCCAGACGCCCGCCCCAGGGGGTACCATGACCGCGCACTGGTGCGACCGCTCGGCGGGAAACCGACCGGGAGGAAAGTCCGAGCACGACAGGACAAGGTGGTGGGTAACGCCCACCGACCCGCTGCGGGTCAGGGAAAGTGCCACAGAAAACAAACCGCCGGAGCTCGCTCCGGTAAGGGTGCAACGGTGCGGTAAGAGCGCACCGCCCGGGCCGGTGACGGACGGGGCACGGCAAACCCCACCTCGTGCAAGCGCAAGCAGCCTCCTTCCGGCCTCGGCCGGATGCCTGCGGTCCGCAGGTCCGGAGGCGGGTCGCGTGCTGGAGTCGGCGGGCAACCGCCGGACAAGAGAAATGGTCGCGCGTCGGGTTGGTCTCCAACCCGATGACAGAACTCGGCTTAGCAGTGCAGCAGCATCGGACGGTCCGGGGAGCACCCGGGCCGTCCGGCCTTTTTTCGGTCGCATCGCGGAGCCTCGGTCCGACTTTCAACCCTCGGTCCGACTTTCAACCCTCGGTCCGATTTCAACCCTCGGTTGCGCACGCGCTGCATCGCGTTGGCGCAAGCCCGCAGCGAGCACCGTGCGCGCGTCGGCAACTCCTGCGGAAGTGCGAGGCCACGTCGATCTGTCGTGCGTCGCCGCAGGCATCACCACCAGATGTCGGGGCAACGCGGCAAGGTCCGGTGAATGCGAGTTGAGAGGAAGTTCAGCCTTTCCTCTTGTCTTTCGGCGCGCTGTCGCAAAGATAGCCCCTCAATCACGGATCCCCAAGGTACGGCGCGTGTCGCTTCGTACCCGAAGGAACCGGCGCGGCACACGCATGGCAGCGGCCGCGGCTGCAGGACCGACGCCTGAAGGCACCGAGGTACTGAGACACTCAGTCACCCAGGCACTGGGACACGGCAACTCCGCCGTCGCAGTGCAGCCTTCAAGGCAACCCCGCGTTGGCGCACGTCGCGTCCGCGGACTGCCTCGGTCCGGGTCTTCGCGCATCGTCGGTCCCGATCTTCCGGTTGTTCGGACTCTGGCCGACGGGCAGTTCAGCAAGGTGCGCGCTCCGTCGAGCCGCACGCACGCTGGTTGTGCGCGCGAAACCTTCGGTTCCACGAACGGACTCGGAGTCCATAGAGACAACAACATGTCAGACACCCAGCCAAACTCCTTCGATCAAGGCAGCAATCCCCATTCCGACGTTCCGTCGACGCCGCAGGGCGGTGGGGAGCGCACGGCGACCCCGTCGCGTGTGCCGAGCCTCCAGAACTACCACATGCTCGCGTTCCGCAAGGCGCTGCACCCCGAGTTCTTCGGGATCGAGGGACGTCAGCGCGTGCAGCACGGCGAGTACGAGACCGAGGCGTGGATCTTCCACGGCGGTCACAGCGTGCGCTTCCAGCTCAACGGCTTCTGCGTGAGCGAGGTCGTCGTCGAGCACATCGATCAGATCCCCGATCGCGGGCTCATCGCGGCGCTCCCGTGCGCGGGCGAGCGCGACTTCGAGGAGAAGGTCGCCGAGAACATCGTCTACATGACCACCATGCAGACCGAGACGCTCTCCGACCACCTGTACCTCGGCACCTACAAGGAGATGATGCAGCACGCGCGCGAGAACAACTCGCTCTTCTCCGCGTGGACCGACGCCGCCGGCAAGCCGAACCTCTCGCTCGTCGACGTGCAGCACTTCCGCAACGAGGCGCACATCCAGGGCTACCACCTCCGCAGCGACTGCGGTCTGGTGCTCCGCACGCAGTCGATGATTCAGATCGTTCCGGTCCGCAAGGGCGACGCGGCCGACAAGAAGGGGGCCCGTTCAGGCGGCTCCTCGTCCTCCTCGAGCTCCTCGACCCCAAGCAGCGGGACACGCGGCCGCTCCGGACGCTGACTGCGGTGAACTGGACGACGCAGCATTACAACCACATCGCGCGGTGGGTCCGGTTGCCCTGAACGCCACCTCGAGATGACCCGCCGATGAAAGACACGACAAGCCTCCTCCGCCCCGGCAGACTCGAGGTCGAAACCGACCTCCTGCTCGGCGCGGAGGAGGTTCTGCTTCCGGCGGGATTCCTGGCGCGCGGTACGCCGATCCCGCCTGCAGGCCCCGCCGTCTCGGGGGCTGCCATCGGCGCTCCGCGTTCCTCGGGGGCGGTTGCGCCCCGCGGATTCGATGCGGCGCTCTTTGAACCCGGGCCGGTCGGGACGACGCCCCGAGCGACCCCGCAGGCGGCCGTGCAACCGACGACCGCCTCAACCGCCCGACGTCCCGAGCAGTTCGTCGAGCCGAAGCCCGCGACCGCCGATGCGGGAAGGTGGGCGGCCCAGGCGCGCACCGGCGGCGCGTCCGACGGATCGGCTCCACCGACCGCGCACCAACCGGCCGTGCAGGTCGTGATCGAGGATCGGATCCAGCCGCCGCTTGGCGTCGATGGCGCTTCGGACAAGCGATCGCGGCTCGATGCACTGCGCACGCTGCACGCGAGCGATTGCCCGCACTGCACGCGTGCGACCGGCTTCACGAATCTCGTCTTCGGCGACGGCAACCCGGACGCGGACGTCGTCTTCGTCGGCGAGGCTCCGGGCGAGACGGAGGATCTCACCGGCCGACCGTTCGTCGGAAAGGCAGGGGAGAAGCTCGACGAGATGATTCGCGCCATGGGTTTCGCGCGAGAGGACGTCTACATCGCGAACGTGCTGAAGGCCCGCCCGCCGGAGAACCGCACGCCGCTCGCTCAGGAGATCGAGCGCTGCGGTCCCTATCTCCTCGCGCAGCTCGCCGTGATTCGCCCGAAGGCGATCGTGACGCTCGGTGGACCCGCCACGAAGCTGCTGCTGCAGTCGGAACTTGGCATCACGCGCCTCCGCGGCGTGCTCCACGAGGTCACGCTCGGCCGCGCCGAAGGACAGCCGTTCACGGTGCCGGTGATGCCCACCTTCCATCCCGCGTATCTCCTGCGCAACTACACGCTCGAGGTGCGCAAGCAAGTGTGGGACGATCTCAAGAAGGTGCTCGCCGTGCTCGGCCGCGCGCCGAGCGCGCGCGACAGCGCAGCCACGTGAGAAGCCACGCGAGAAGCCACGCGAGAAGCCACGCGAGAAGCCACGCGAGAAGCCACGCGAGCGATCACGCGGGCCGTACTCGTCAGGTGGTCGCGCCTGCGCGCGGCGCTACATCGAGCACGATCGTCACCGGCCCGTCGTTGAGAATCTCGACCTTCATCTCGGTACGGAATCGTCCGGTCTCGACGTGCATGCCGTGACCGCTCGGCTGAGGAGCGCGAAGTCGCGCGACGACCGCGTCGACGAGCGGTTCCGCGACTTCCGGCCGTGCCGCGCGAACAAAGCTCGGCCGATTGCCGCCCGAGCAATCGCCCGCGAGCGTGAACTGGCTGATGACGAGCATGCTTCCGCCGACATCGCCGACGGCGAGGTTCATCTTCCCTGCCGCGTCCTCGAAGATGCGGAGCTTCGCGAGCTTGTCGGCCATCTTGGTCGCTTCGTCGACGCCATCGCCGACCTCGACGCCGAGGAGCACCACCAGGCCGCCGCGTTCGCGCAGCGCGCCGACGACCTCGCCACCGACGGTGACCGAACCACGCGTACAGCGCTGGACGACCGCCCTCATGCGCGGGACTCCTCCGGGTTCCTCACACGCGATCGCACGCGCACTCGCTCGCTCACGCGAGGAGCGCCATCGAGGCCGCGGAAACGAGCGCCATGCCCTGTTCGTCCACCGACTGGCGGTAGTCGATCAGCTCGACCCCGGACGGCTTCGCCACCGTCGACGCGACGAACATCGCGCCCGCCGACGACCAGCGCGTCGCGTTGCCGGAAGCCTTGAGCGCGTCGGTCATGGCCGTCGGTCCCGAGATGAATGCCTTGAGAATCTCGCGATCGCGCGCCTCGATGTTCCGCCGCTGCGCGTCATCGACGGCAGCCTTGTCGCCGAACGCCGGGCCCGCATGCGAGAGATCCGCGCTCGCGACGAAGAGCGTGCGTCCGCCTTCGGCACCGATCGCATCGGCAAGCGCCGCGGCGAACTGCGCGGGGTTGAGACGCGCGCCATCGTCAGCGAGCATCGGAGCGTTCGGATCCGGCACGATCGCCGCGATCACCGGCACGTCGCCGAAGAGATGCTGGATCCAGGGCAGCTGGACCTGCAGCGAGTGCTCGGGAAGGTGGTCGAGCGAATCCTTGAAGAGCCGGTCGCCCGTCGAGGCCTTCAGGCGGTTCAGAATGCCCTGGTCCGCGCGTACGCGGCCGAGCGGCGACTCGAAGCCGAGATGCGCGACGGTCACGCCGTCGCCGAGACCGAAGTGTCCGGGGCCGAGCAGGACGACTCGGTCGGGACGGGGGCCCTTGGCGACCACGCGGTAGCTCGAGGCGTAGATCGGATGTCCGCGCACGAAGTCGAGGTGGCAGCTGACGAGGCCGACGACGGGCTCGTCGATGCCGGCGTCCTCCGCCTCGTCGATCCACTTCTCGAGTTGCGACCGCACCGCGGACGGATCCTCACCGAGCGCCCGGGTCGCACCCGCGGGGAAGGCACCTGCGGCGTCGAGTTCCACGCGCTTCTTGTCCTCGAGCGCCTCGCAGGTGGGGCCCCAGATCAGTCCGAACTCGTCGAGCTTCATGACCAACTGCATCAGGGGCGCGGGGTCCGGCAGCTTCAGCGCGGTCGCAACCTCCGCGATGGTCCGCTGGCCGTTGAAGAGCTGCACCGCCGACAGCGCCTGAGGGGGAATCACCATCATCTGGGGGGTGAGCATGAACGGATCCCGCAGTCCGAGAAACGTCGCCTTCTGGCGGTTTCCCTGCTGATCCGCCACCTCGCCCTCGACGGGGACCGGGTGGATCCGGCGAAGGGCGGGACGCTGCAGGTGTTCGGGAAGGGTGTCCGTGCTCATGGGATTCTCTGCGTCAATTCGGCGGAAGCCGCCCGTCCGCGGGCGCGCGGGGGCGAAGTGTACCGGGTGGGGCGCGACACTCCGCAGATTTCGACTTTCTGATTGATAGAATCGACGTTCGGCTCAACTTGGCTCAACGCTTCCCGGTACCTGTTCCGATACAGGACGCTCCCGGAGTTGTGTGCGCCGGGTCCGCAGGCGGGAGAGCCCGTCCGCTCGAACCAACGCTCCGTCAGGTCCCAAGTCCACCGTGTCGTAACGCTCCGCCAGCATCCGAGCATCAGAGGGTCCGACCAGACGCGGATCCGAACAGAAGCACCCGTACGAGCCGCCGCAGCGGCTCACCTCCGAACCAAGAGTCCACCATGCGATCAGACCGAATCACACTCGCCGGAACCGCCGCAAGCCTGGTCCTTTCCATCGCACTCGCCGGCGTCGCCGCCGCGCAGAGCGCCGCGCCCGCGGACACGACCAAGCCCTCGGACACCGCCGCCCCCGCGCCCACGAAGAAGCCCGACGCGGATCGCCTGCGCGACCAGATCCTCAGCACGCGCGCGGCGGCCAAGGCTCCGCAGGCGGCGCAGGGCACCGCCGCGACCCCCGAGAAGCAGGTCGATGGTGGCCAGCCCGTCATCAACCCCAACGAGGCGCCGGTGATCGTGTTCGATCCGCCGATCGCGGACATGGGTGAGATGGCGGCCGAGGTGGCCGAGACCCTCACCATCATGATCAAGAACGTGCACTCCGAGCCCGTTCGCATCTCGAAGGCGATCCCGGGCTGCGGCTGCACGACGCCGGTGTGGCCGAAGGATCCGATTCCGCCGGGCGGTTCGGCGCCATGCGAGATCACGCTGAAGCCGGGTGCCACGCAGGGCATCAAGCTCAGCAAGAAGGTCACCTTCCAGATCGAGAACCACAACCCCGTCGTCCTGACCGTCGAGGGCAACGTCGTCGCGTACGTCGTCATGACGCCCGCAATGCTCACCGGCCCCGCGGAGGGCGCGGCCGCCGACGCCGGCGGCGTGATCAACCTCGAGAGCGCCGACGGCACCGCGTTCAAGGTGACCGAGGTTTCGCCTCCGGTCATCAAGAACATGCCGACCGAGGCGGCGCTCAAGCACTCGCTCACGGTCGACTGGGCGAACTGGGAGTCGTCCGGCCGTTCGCCGAAGATCTCGATCAAGACCGATCACCCGAAGTCCCCGTCGCTGACGATGCTCGTCAAGCGCACGATGACCGGCAAGGATGCTCCGACCGCCCCCGAGTCTGCTCGCCCCGTGGCGGGTCCGGGCACCACCGATCTCGTGAACGCCGTGCGCGCGGGTGACCTCGCCAAGGTGAGCTCGATCATCGCGTCCGGCGCGGACGTCAACGAGCGCGATCGTGCGGGTCAGAAGACCGCGCTGCACTGGGCCGCGAAGACCGGCAACCGCGCCGCGATCGACGCGCTCATCGCGGCGAAGGCCGATTCGAACGTCAAGGATCGTCAGGGCCGCACGCCGCTCTGGTCGGGCGTCGAGAGCGATCTCGAGGTCGTGAAGATCCTCGTCGACAAGGGCGCCGACGTGAACGCCCGCGACCTCATCAACTCGACCCCGCTGCTCTGGGCCGCCGGTTTCGGCAAGCCCGAGACCGTGGCGTTCCTCATCTCGAAGGGCGCCGACGTGAAGGCGACCGATGACAACGGATGGACGCCGCTCATCTGGGCCGCCGGTCTCGGTCAGCCGATGACCGTCGACATCCTGGTCAAGGCCGGCGCCGACCTCGCGAAGTCCGACAACACGGCCGGCGACACCGCGCTCCTCCGCGCGGCGCGCACCGGCAAGCCCGAGAGCGTGAAGCTCCTGCTCGACGCGGGCGCGGATCTCAAGGCGACCAACAAGACCGGACAGACCGCGCTCCACCTCGCTGCGGCGAGCGGCAACGTCGAGAAGGTCAAGCTCCTCCTCGCCGCGAAGGCCGATCCGGCCGCCGTGGACGCGAAGGGCTGGGCACCGATCGACCACGCCATGAACCGCACGGCTGGCGACAAGTCGAAGCTCCTCGAGGTGCTGCAGCCCGTGAGCCCGGCGCCGAAGCCGGCCGAGCCTGCGAAGCCGGCTGGCAACTGATCGAGAACCGAGCGGTTCGACGACCCCTCGATGCACCATTCCTCGCGACGCGCCGCCCTGCGGCGCGTCGCGCTTTTTGCGCTGCAAATCGGGCGCGGTCAACCGTACACTCGCCGTCCCGAAGGCCCGATCCGGAACAGGAAGCACCATGACCGCCACCGCCACATCGCCGCTCGACGCCCTTGTCACGCATCTCCAGGAGACGGCGCTCCTCGCGTCGTCGAACAACCTGCTCGACTGGGACCAGGAGACGACCATGCCTGCGGGCGGTCTCGAATGGCGCGCCCGCCAGCAGGCGCTGATCGCGCGGCTGGTGCACGAGCGCTCGAGTTCGATCGAGCGCGGCGACCTGATCGCGGCGGTCGAGGGCGATCGCTCGGCGATGTCGGACCCCGAGACCGCGGCCCTCGTGCGCGAGGCGAAGCGCGACTACGGCAAGGCGACCAAGCTCCCGTCGAGCCTCGTCGAGGAGATGGCGAAGACCTCGAGCATGGCGAAGCACGAGTGGGCCGAGGCGCGCGCCGCGAGCGATTTCAAGCGATTCGCGCCGTGGCTCGAGAAGCTCGTCGGTCTGCTGCGCCAGCAGGCGGATTGCTTCGGGTACGCGAAGGATGGCGAGCGCTGGGACGCGCTCGCCGACCTCTACGAGCCGGGTTGCACCGCGAAGTACGTGGCCGGCGTCTTCGATCCGCTCCGGCCGCGGCTCCAGAGGCTGATCGCCGACCTCGCGAAGGCGCCGAAGCAGCCCTCGAATGCGTTCAACGATCACTTCGTCGCCATCGACCGGCAGGAGGCGCTCTCGCGCTTCGTCGCCGAGAGGATCGGCTTCGACTTCAACCGCGGACGTCTCGACCGCTCCACGCATCCGTTCTGCGGGGGCACGCACTGCAACGACGTGCGCATGACGACGCGGTACAACGAGCGCTGCGTGAACGACGCCCTCGGCTCGACCATGCACGAGTCGGGCCACGCGATCTACGAGCAGGGCCTTCCGTTCGGTCGGATCGGCACACCGCTCGGCGAGAGCGTGTCGCTCGGCATCCACGAGAGCCAGAGCCGCATGTGGGAGAACCAGGTCGGCCGCAGCCGCAGCTTCTGGCGGTGGCTCGCGCCCGAGATGACGCGGATCGTCGGGAGCGGCGTCGAGCGCTTCTCGCTCGATGAGCTCTACGGCGCCGCGAACATCGTCGAGCCGGGCTTCATCCGCGTCGAGGCGGACGAGGCGACGTACAACCTGCACGTGATGGTGCGCTTCGAGATCGAGCGCGCCGTCATCGGCGGCAGCCTCGAGGTCGCCGGCATCCCGTCGGTGTGGAACCGCCTCTACAAGGAACTGCTCGGCCTCGACGTTCCCGACGATCGACGCGGCTGCCTGCAGGACATCCACTGGTCGATGGGCGCGATGGGCTACTTCCCGACCTACACCCTGGGCAACCTCTACGCATCGCAGCTCTTCGAGGCGGCGTGCGCCGAGATGCCCGGAATGGTGGACGGATTCGCGCGCGGGGAGTTCGCCGACCTCCGCTCGTGGCTCAATCGGAACATCCACGCGCACGGCAAGCGCTACAGCCCATCGGAGCTCGTGCAGCGCGTGACGGGCAAGCCTCTCGGAGCCGAGCCGCTCATGCGGCATCTCGAGGGCAAGCTGCGCCCGCTGTACGGAATCTGAACGAGGTCCCGGGAATCCCCGGGGTTTCCGTGTGCGACGCCGTTGGGAACGGCGGGGGAGTCTGCTACACTCTTCCGTTTCCCCGCAGCGAACCACACATGGCCGACCCGAACCTCCGCAACATCGCGATCATCGCGCACGTCGATCACGGCAAGACCACGCTCGTCGACGCCATGCTCTCCCAGTCCGGCGTCGTCAAGCTCGGCGAGGCCGGCGACGTGTGCATCATGGACTCGAACCCGCTCGAGCGCGAGCGCGGCATCACGATCCTCGCGAAGAACTGCGCGGTGACCTACACGATCCGCGAGGGCAAGCGCCGCGGCGAGGTCTTCCGTGT
Source organism: Planctomycetaceae bacterium (assembly GCA_021297795.1). GTDB lineage: Bacteria > Planctomycetota > Phycisphaerae > Phycisphaerales > SM1A02 > QWPT01. The sequence continues at coordinate 28,879 of JAJTGL010000008.1, read as the reverse complement.
CAACATCCTCGACACCCCCGGCCACGCCGACTTCGGTGGCGAGGTCGAGCGCGTCCTCCGCATGGCGGACGGTTGCCTCCTCCTCGTCGATGCGCTCGAGGGACCGATGCCGCAGACGCGGTTCGTCCTCTCGAAGGCGCTCGAGCTGGGACTCAAGCCGATCGTCGTCATCAACAAGTGCGACCGCCCGGAGGCGCGCGTCGAGGGCGTCATCAACGAGGTGTTCGACCTCCTCGTCGACCTCGGTGCCGACGACCACGCGCTCGACTTCCCGATCATCTACGCGTCCGGCCGCGACGGCTGGGCCTCGCGCTCGCTCGACGTGCGCGACAAGGGCGTCGACGAACTCTTCCAGGAGATCGTCGACCGCGTGCCCGGACCGACGTCCGACGAGACCGGTCCGCTCCAGATGCTCGTCACGAGCCTCGAGTGGAGCGACTACGTCGGCCGCATCGCGCGCGGCCGCGTCTTCCGCGGCAAGATCACGCCCGGCATGCAGGTCGCGATCTGCTGTGCCGACGGAACGACGCGCAAGGCGCGCGTCCTCAAGGTGAGCCGCTTCGAGGGGCTCGGGAAGCGTGAGGCGGAGGTGATCGCCGCCGGCGACCTCTGCGCGGTCGAGGGCCTCGGCAAGATCGACCTCGGCGACACGATCTGCGACCCGGACCACGTGGATCCGATGCCGCGCGTGAAGGTCGACGAGCCGACGCTGCACATGGTCTTCCGCATCAACGACGGACCTTTCGGCGGAAAGGAAGGCAAGTTCGTCACCAGCCGCCAGATCGCCGAGCGCCTCGAGCGCGAGCTCGAGACGAACGTCGCCCTCCGCGTTGCGCCGGGCGACACCGCCGACGAGTTCCATGTCTCCGGGCGCGGCCTCCTGCACCTCGGCGTGCTGCTCGAGAACATGCGCCGCGAGGGCTTCGAACTGACCGTCGGCAAGCCCGAGGTCATCGAGCGCGAGATCGACGGCGTGAAGTGCGAGCCGTACGAGCGGCTTTCGCTCGACGTCGGTTCGACAGGCCTCGGCCCGAGCCTCGAGCTCCTCGGTTCGCGCGGCGCCGAGATCCTCAAGATGGAGGAGCGGGGCGGACGCATGCACGTCGAGGCCGAGATCCCCGCGCGCGGCCTCATCGGCCTCCGCACCCGGATCCTCAACGCCTCCGGCGGCGAGGCGATCATGCACCACACCTTCTCGTGCTACAAGCCGGGTCGCGGCACCCCGCAGATGCGGAAGAACGGCGTGATGCTCGCCCTCGAGGGCGGACGCGTCACCGCCTACGCGATCGAAGGCCTCGCCGACCGCGGCGTGATGTGCGTGAAGCCGGGCGACCAGGTCTACGCAGGCCAGATCGTCGGCGAGCACAACCGCGACAACGACCTCGTCATCAACATCACCCGCCTCAAGCCGCTCACCAACTTCCGCGAGACGAGCAAGGATCAGACCGTCGTCCTGCGCGGCGCCCGCGACTACTCGCTCGAGGCTGCGCTCGAGTACATCGAGTCGGACGAGCTGGTCGAGGTCACGCCGCAGTCGATCCGCATGCGGAAGCGGATCCTCGACGAGAGCGCGCGCAAGCGTGCCGAGCGTGCCGAGCGCGATCGCCTGGCCGCCGCCGAAGCCTGATCAACGAGCCGGTTCCACGCTGCGTCCGCGCTGCCTCGGCCCCGGATCCGGACGGTCGAACCCGACACCCGCGGCCGCCGCACCTCCGGCGCGCGCGGAGGGTTCTTCTCGCCACCCGCCGCCGTGCGAATCCGCTAGATTCCCGGCTTCGGGTTGGCCAGACGCAGGGATGCAACGATGGCAAACGGAACTGCCTCCACCATTGGTTCGACGGCGGCCCAGCCGAGGGCGACGAGGCCGGTCTACGTGCAGAAGTTCGGCGGAACCTCGGTGGGCGATCCGACGCGCATCGCTCGGTGCGCCGCGCGCGTGAAGGCGCGCCGCGACGAGGGCAACGACGTCGTGGTCGTCGTGAGCGCGATGGGACACACGACGGATGAACTGCTCGAGCTCGCCGAGCGGGTCACCGATCGACCGTCGCGGCGCGAACTCGACATGCTGATGGCGACCGGGGAGCAGGTATCCGTCGCGCTCGTCGCGATGGCGCTCGAGAAGATCGGGGTCGCCGCGACCAGCCTCACCGGCGGACAGGTCGGGATCACCACCGACGGCGCCTACGGCCGCGCACGCGTGACGCGGGTCTCGCGCGAGCGACTCGACCGGGAGCTCGCGCTCGGCCGCGTTCCGGTCGTGTGCGGCTTCCAGGGGACGACCCCTGAAGGCGAACTCACCACGCTTGGTCGCGGTGGGTCCGACACGACCGCCGTCGCGCTCGCCGCGGCGCTCCAGGTTGCCGAGCATGGCGGACTCTGCGAGATCTTCACCGACGTCGATGGTGTCTACACCGCCGACCCGCGGCTCGTGCCTTCGGCATCGAAGCTCTCGCGCATCAGCTACGAGGAGATGCTCGAGCTCGCGCTCCTCGGAGCGCAGGTCATGCACCCGCGCGCGGTGCTCTTCGGCGAGCGGTACGGTGTTCCGATTCATGTGCGACACAGCCAGCGGCCCGACGAGGGCACGCTGATCTGCAGGGAGACCCCGGACATGGAAGACGTGATGGTCGTCGGCGCCGCCTTGAAGCCCGACCTCGGACGTGTGAGCCTTCGCCGCATCCCGAACAACGCCGGCATGCAGGGCATGCTCTTCGAGGCCGTGGCGAAGGCGGGCATCCTCGTCGACGACATCGTGCAGACCGAGTTCGGCGAGATGGCCTCGATCTCCTTCACCGTCGACCACAGCGAGCTTGCCGACGTGAAGATCGCGGCCTCGCAGGTGCTCGACCGCGTGGGCACGGGCGAACTCGCGATCGAGATCGGTCTCTCGAAGGTCTCGGTGGTCGGAACGGGCATGAAGAGCCACGTCGGCGTCGCGAGCCGTCTGTTCAAGGCGCTCGGCGACGCCGGGATCTCGATCCACAACATCACGACCAGCGAGATCAAGATCTCCTGCATCGTGGGCAAGGAGCATGGCCAGCGCGCGATCGCGATCGCCCACGAGGCCTTCGGACTCGACAAGCTCGGGGCCGCGCAGGCCGCGGGCGCCGCGGGCTGACCGTTCCCGGACGCGTGGGAACGCCGCGCCGGACGGCGATCCGGGCGATGCGTCCCCGTCCCTGGCCGGCCTTTTCGGCGGAATCGAGCCCCCGCGGTTGGTCGCGGTCCGGAGCGGGTTAGATTGTCGAAGCCGCCCACCGCGGCCACTGCCGGCTCTCCACCGAAGTTCGTTCTGCGTCCGAACACCACCTGAGATCGACGATGGAACCCGAAGGCGCGCCCTTGCACGCCACAGACTTCCTCTTTGCACGCACCGACGGTGCGAAGGCGGCCACACCGCCGCGGATCCGCGGCGTGCGGCTCGATCGTGTGCTCGGCGAAGGGGCCTTCGGAACCGTCTGGCAGGGCGAGCAGTTCGATCCGGTGCTGCGACCGGTGGCGGTGAAGGTGCTTCGGCTTGCAGCGCTCGGCGCCCAGGCCGCGCGGAGGTTCGAGGCGGAGAAGGTCGCGCTGGCGCGACTCGAGCATCCGCACATCGCGCACATCCTCGATGCGGGCACGACGAGCGAAGGGTCGCCGTACCTGGTGATGGAGTTCGTGGACGGCATCGCCTTCGATCTCTGGTGCCATCGGCACCGCGACGATCTCGAGGCGCGCGTCCGGATGCTTGCGACCGTGTCGCGCGCGATCGGCTACGCGCATCGGCAGGGGATTCTCCACCGCGACCTCAAGCCGCAGAACGTCCTCGTCCGCAGCGCGACGTCGGCGGGCATCGGCAGCGGCGGCGGTTTCGACGAGCCCCGCGTGATCGATTTCGGCGTCGCGAAGATCGTCGGCGACGACTCGATGCGCACGGCCACGGTGCACGGTCCGGCCGCCGCGACACCGCTCTACATGTCGCCCGAGATCGCGTCCGGCTCCGCCGAGATCGATGGCCGGGTCGATGTCTGGTCGCTGGGAGTGATGCTGTTTGAGGCACTGGTCGGAACGCGTCCGTTCTCGACCGAGCGCACGGGCATGGCCGGAACGATCGAACTCCAGCGGAAGATCGTCGAGGGTGCGATCCCGCGTCCAAGCGACGTCCTTCCGCCGAATGCGTCCCGGTCGCTGCGCGCGGCGCTCGAGGACGACCTCGATTGGATCGTGCAGCGCGCCCTCGCGCGCCCTGCATCGAGCCGATACCTCACGCCCGATGAACTGGCCGACGATCTCGATCGATGGCTGTCGGGTGAACCTGTCCTTGCGCGCGGCGCGGGCTCGGCGTACCGCATCCGCAAGTTTGCCCGGCGCAATCGCGTGGCCGTCGCGGCGGCGGTTGCGGCGGCGGGGGCCATCGGGCTCGCGGCGGGGGTGCTCGTCGCCGCCAACGTGCGCGCGGGGCGCGACGCCGATCGCTGGCGCGAGGTCGCGCTCTTCAACGAACGGTTGCTGACGTCGATCGACCCGGCTGTCGCGCAGGGCCTCGACCCGACGCTTCTTCGCCTGATCCTCGAGGAAGCCGAGGCGGAGATCGCGCGTGGATCGCGCGATCCAGACGTCGAGGCGGAGATCCGGCTCTCGCTCGGCAACGCGTACGCGGCGACCGGCGACACCGACCGCGCGCTCGCGCAGTACGAAGCCGTGCGCTCGTTGCATGTGGCGTCGGGTTCGGACGCGCGCGCGCTGCGTCACGTGGCAAACGCGATCGGCAGGGCGCTTGTCGAGGGCGGCCGGCTCGACGAGGCCGAGCGCGAGCTGGCGCTCGCGACCGATGGCGACGACGGCATCGCGGCCGAGGCGCTGCACAACCGCGCGGCGCTCGAGCGGGCGCGCGGCGAGCTCGAGGCTTCGGAGGCGACGCTCCGCGAGGCGATCCGACGCAAGCGCGAGCTCGGACTGGCCGGTATCGACCCGCTCGACAGCGAGCAGGAACTCGCGCTCGTCCTCGCGGAATCGGGTCGTTACCTCGACGCGGAGCCGCTAGCACGACACGTCGCGCGCAAGCGCCTCGAGGCGCTCGGCGCGCGTCATCCCGACACGCTGCGTGCCGACAACAACCTCGCGGAGATCCTGCTCGCGCGCGGCGCGCTCGCCGAGGCGAGGGCGCTGCTCGAGCCGACGGTGCGCGGGTTCGAGGAGGTTCTCGGCGCCGGGCATCCCGACACGCTCGCCGCGCGCAACAACCTGGCGGGCACGCTGCGTGAACTCGAGGATCTCGCGGGCGCGATCGTGCTCTACGAGGCGAACCGGAGCGCGTTCGTCGACGCGCGCGGTACCGATGATCCGAGGTCCATCCTTGCAGGTGCGAACCTTGCGTACGCGTACTCGATCGCCGGGCGCGCCGACAACGCGGAGCGGACGTTCGACGCCGTGCGTGCCGACGCGCTGCGCGTGCTGGGACCGACGCACCGCATCACGCTCGCAAACGACGCGAACTTCGCGGCGTTCCTGGTCGATCGCTCGCGCCATGCCGAGGCGGTCGTGGTGCTCGAGCGGACGGTGCCGTTGCTCGAGCGGTCGCTCGGTGGGATGAACGAGCATCCGCAGGTCATGGCGGCGCGCACGACGCTCGCGCGCGCACGCATCGGACTTGGCGAACCTGCGCGGGCGCTCGAGGCGCTTGCCGAACTCGATGCGATCGTCGGCACCGACGGTGCCGCGCGGACGAGGATCGAGCGCCGCGCGCTCGAGGTCGCCATGCAGGCGGCCGAAGCCGCCGGCGACGACGCACGCGCGAAGCGGTTCGGGAACGAACTCGGCCAGCGCAGCACGGGGTCGTCGTCGGAAGCCGACCGCTGAGCCGTGCCGAGCGCGCGAGCGAACAGGGTCCGGACGGGGACAGCAGCGGACGAGACGCGTTCGGCGGGCCCGACCGCCCTGAAAGCCCACCTGCATCCCACTTAACAGAATACATATTATCAGACGTTCGATGCAGGAAAGGCTGCTCGCTGAAGGCCTCGGAGGCAACCCGGCCTCGCGGTCGCTTCGGCGCTCCTGCATGGTCTGACGACCCGAAACCATTCGTGTGGCCTCGCACGTCCCTCGGGAGTCGGAACATCGACCGCTACGATCGGCGCCCATGACATTCGCGATGTCGCCCTCCGATGAGTTGCCCGCACGCGGTCCCGACGGCGTCGTCGAGAGTCCACGGACTTTCGACCTGGATGGTCAGGAACCCCTCGAGACACCCCAGCTGCGGGCGTTCGCGCCGCTCTGCTCGGTGTTCCGGAGGTTCCTCAAGAGCCGCGACCTCAAGTACACCCAGGAGCGCGCGGACGTCCTCGACGCGATCATCGCCCGCGACGGCGCGTTCGAGGCCGAGGAACTCCTCCTCGAACTCCGGTCCCGCGGCCACGATGTCTCGAAGGCCACGGTCTACCGGACGATCCGGCTGCTCCTCGACGCGGGCATCATCACCCAGTCGCTGTTCGATGCGAAGCAGTCGCACTACGAACTGATCTACGGACGCGAGCCGCGCGATTGCATGGTGTGCATGAAGACGGGCCGGCGCGTGGAGTTCACGAGCCGCGAGCTCGTGGCGCTGCGCGATCGCATCTGCCGCGAACTCGGCTGGGAGGCCGTCGGTCACCGGTTCCAGATCTTCGCGGTCAGTCCGCCGGTCGCCTCGGCAGAGTGACCACGCGAACGTTCACTCGTCGAACTCCGGATGCTCCTTGCCGACGATGCGATGTCGCATCATGAGCCAGTCGCCGAGATCCGCAAGCCGGCAACGCGGCGAACAGAAGGGGGCTGACGTCGGATCGAGGGACTCCCCCGCTTGCGCCAGACGCGACTCCCCCGCCGGGGGGCTTGCGATGGAGCCTTCTGAAACGGAACCATCGACGGACAACGGCTTGCCGCAGACCGGGCACGCCGCCGGCGAGAGGCGCGGAGCGCGCACCAGGAGCGAGAGGCCCTCGCCGATCCTCGCGTTCTCGCGTGGACCGAGCATCGCCGCATCGATCGTGGCGGTTCGACCGGCCTCGCCGTGCTCCTCCTGCGGCGCCGCATGCTCGAGGCGCATTCGGAGGTGGCGCGCGGGCAGGGCGTTCGCGATGCGCTCCGGCCATTCGATCGCGACGACTCCATCGCCCGCGAGCAGTTCGTCGAAGCCGATGCCCTCGAGTTCGCCGCTCTGAAGGCGCCATGCGTCGATGTGCGCGAGGCTGCGCTCGCCGCGGTGATCCATGCGCATCGTGAACGTCGGACTGGCGACCGCTCCGCCGTCCGCGCCAAGCCCCTCGGCGAGGCCGCGCACGAAGGTCGTCTTGCCCGCTCCGAGTTCACCCGAGAGAAGGATCGCGATCGCACCGGGATGCGCGGTGCGGGAACGCAGGAGATCGCCGAGCACCGCGCCGAGCTGCTCGGTCTCCTCGGCGGAGCGCAGGTGAAACGAGATCGGCTGCGTCATCGAGCCCCCCCGCCCGTGCCTGCGCCGTCGCCGTGCTCGAAGCCCGCGGTGCGCGCGTCGAACCACGCGGACCCATCCCGGACGCGCACGGCGATGTCGCCCGCCACGACCGTGCCGATGCGCGCGATCGAGACCCCGGCGAGCTGCGATGGAACATGGCCTCGCGCCGTGAACGCGAGCTCGTAGTCCTCGCCCTGCGCGATCGCCTCGCGCGGCGCGACTCCGGCCGTCGTCGGAACGTGCCCAAGTTCGATCTCGATCGAGACGCGCGAACACTCCGCGATGTGGCCGAGGTCCCGCCCGAGTCCGTCGCTCACGTCGATCATGGCACCAAGCCGATCCGCGAGCACCTCATCGAGTGCATGCGCGACGGCGATCCGCGGCGTGAAGTCGAGATGCCTGCCGGTTCCATCCGGGTTCCATGCGCCGCCGATGGTGCCGGTGACGTAGACGCCGTCGCCGATGCGCGCGTTCGATCGCAGCGCGTATCCGCGGCCAGGCCGCACCGGAGCGGCGATGATCGCCACGCTCACCTCGAGCGGCGCGCGCGGATCCTCGCTCGATGTCCGGGCGATGTCACCGCCGACGAGCGGTGCGTCCCACGCCGCTCCGGTCTCCCGGAGTCCCTCGTAGAGCCGCCACGCGCGATCCTCGCTCGTGCCGCGCGGAAGCACCGCGGTCGCCACGATCGCAACCGGGCGCGCGTTCGCCATCGCGGCGACATCGCTCACATTCCGCAGGACGGCCTTGCGTCCGAGCACGGACGGGTCGCATCCCCACGGGGCGTGCCGACCTTCGATCGCACTGTCGGCCGCGATGAGAATCCCGTCGCCATTCCCGAGATCGACCACCGCCATGTCATCGCCCGGCGGCACCAGCACGCGTTTCGGCAGCAGGTGATTCGCGGCGAAGACGCGGGCGAGGAAGTCGAACTCCCGCATGGTTCACCAGAGGACGCGCACCAGGATGTGCGTGGTCGCAAGCGCGTAGAAGCCCGCGACGAGATCGTCGATGAGGATGCCCAGCCCGCCCTCGAGCCGCTGCCAGCCGCGCGCGGGCGGCGGTTTCACGATGTCGAAGAACCGAAATGCCAGGAACGCGATCGCGCACGTGGCGATGATGCGCGCGTTGTTGCCGAGCGACCACGGGAGCCACATGAGGGCGAGCGCCTGACCCGCGACCTCGTCGGCGACGACGGCGCCCGGATCCTTCTTTCCGTAGCGCGACTCCGCGCCCTTGCCCCAGACGAGGCAGCCGACGCCGAAGACGAGCCCCATCGCGGCGAGCGCCATGTCGATCGTGCGCGGATCGGTGTCGGCCATCGCGAGGATGCAGGCGAGCGCCACCGGAGGCAGCGAGCCCCAGGTCCCCGGCGCCGGGCGCATGCGCCCGAGCCCGCCCGCCGTCACGATCCAGTCGCCGACTCCGCGGCCTTCCGTCGAGGAACTCACTTGGTCGCCTCCGCGCGCTGCGCCGTTTCCTTCGGTACATGCATGGCGCGCCGAATGTAGGTGATCGAGCTGAGGACCGTGAGCACCACCGTCGCCCAGGTCGACGCGTCGCGCAGGAAGACCTGCCAGCCGTACGGCTCGACGCGGGTACCGACGTAGACGCAGCAGCCCACGCAGAAGCTCTGGATGAACATCTTGAGCTTGCCCGACCAGTCGGCGGGGAACGGGATGCCTCGCGACTCGATGTACGAGCGCAGCCCCGTGACGAGCAGCTCGCGGAGAAGAATCACGACCACCATCCAGGCCGCGATACCCGAGCCGATCATCGCATTCGCAGGAATCGGCTCGAACTTGGGAGAGGCGAGGTAGATGAATCCGCCCAGGACGAGCACCTTGTCGACCAGAGGATCCATCAGCCGTCCGAACGTGCTCACGACCTGCCAGCGCCGGGCGAGATAGCCGTCGAGGATGTCGGAAAGCGCCGCGGTGGCGAAGAGCCCCATGCCCCAGGCCCCGAGTCGGGCGATCTCCGCCGGCGGCGCGGAGCGATCGATCGCCTCGAGCAGACCGAAGAAGACGACCGCGAGGGCCAGCCGGACCAGCGTGATGGCGTTGGGAAGGGCGCGCCGGAACGGCGACTGCATGGGGAGTGGATCCTAACGCCCCACGCTCGGCGGCGGTCCCGCGGTTGGTTGCGGGATCCGGGCGCGAGCCATACATTCCCACCTTCCCCGATCGTCGGGGCCGCACACCCAACCCGGACCCTCCGGGGACACGGGGACTACGGGGCGTCGCCGAGCGCCCACCACCCGACCGAGCCAGACTCCGTCCATCGACACCCGAACGACATCACCGGCTTCATCGACCGCCGTCGAGTCCCCGCCCGGCACTGCCCGGGGAGGCCTCAACGACGGTCAGCGACCGAGAACTTCAGAGCACGCGGCATGGAAATAGCCCTTCCCCCCACCCAACTTCTCGCCGAGGCGATCGCGAGCCCAGCTGCGATCGCGCTCACCAGCGCCTGCGCCATCGGCGCCGCCGGTCTCGCGCTCCTCATGCAGCCGGGCAAGAAGGGCCTGCGCATCGCGGGCACCGTCATCGCGCTCGCAGGCTTCGCGATGCTCCTCGTCGAGGTCATCAAGCGCGCCTCGGCAGGCGAGGACGGCGCAACCACCTCGATTCCGCCGGTCTTCCCCGTCATCTTCTCGTTCATCGCGCTCGCGGGCGCGGTGCGCATGGTGACGCATCCGAAGCCCGTGTTCGCCGCGCTCTACTTCATCCTCGTCGTCATCGCGACCGCGGGCATGTTCCTGCTGCTCGGCGCGGAGTTCATGGCGTTCTCGCTGATCATCGTCTACGCGGGCGCGATCCTCATCACCTACATGTTCGTGCTGATGCTGGCGCAGCAGTCGCCCGTCGCCGGTGTCGGCGACGCGTGGTACGACCGCGTGCCGCGCGAGGCGGTCTCGGCCGTCGTCGTCGGCTTCGTGATCCTCGCGACGCTCTCCGATGCGTACTTCTCCGCGCGCACGCAGACGCAGCTCGCGGACGCGCGCGCGAACGGCGAATCGGCGGCGATCGAGCGCGCGTGGGAGCGGCTCGAGGGAATGCCGAAACTGCTGCTCGAGACCGCGCGCACGGCGCATGAGGATCAGTGGCGCGCCGCCCAGCGCGAGGTCGCCGCCGGCACCACGGCCGCCACGATGCCCGAAATCGTCTCGATCGAGCAGAAGGCCGACGGAAGCGCCTTGCGTCGCATCGAGGGCGGCGTGAGCGTGTCGGCGAAGCTCGCCGACGGCTCGACCATCTCGGTCGCGATCCCCGATGCGCTGCGCCCCGACAACAGCCGTCAGGTGGGCGTCGATCTCGTCTCGAAGTTCCCCGCCGGTCTCGAGATCGCCGGCGTCGTGCTGCTGATGGCGCTCTTCGGCGCCGTCATCCTCGCACGCAAGCAGATCGAACTCGGCGAAGACGAGCGACGCGGCCTTGCGGGCATGCGCCGGATCACCGTCGACGGCGAGGCCGGAGGCATGCGATGACAGACAACCCGATCCTGCTCGCCGACACCGGCGCCGCGACCATCAACGTCGCGCTCCTGATGAGCGCGCTTCTCTTTGTGATCGGTCTCGTCGGCTTCCTCAGCCGGCGCAACATGATCCTCATGTTCCTCTGCACGGAGCTCATGTTCCAGGCGGCGGCACTCGCGATGATCGCCTTCGGAAAGGTCCATGGCGACCTCTCCGGGCAGGTCTTCGTGATCTTCATCCTCACCGTGGCCGCGGCCGAGGCAGCGCTCGCCCTTGGCCTCGTCGTCCTCCTCTACCGTCGCCGCGAAACGCTCGACAGCGAGGCGTGGAGCGAACTCAGGGAAGCATGAATTCCGGACGCATGACCCCGAGACGAGCCTGAACCGCGGCAGCACGGCACGATCCGAACGAACCTCTCCGACGAACCACATGAGTCTCCTCGCAAGCCTCCATACAGGCCCGCTCGAAGCGGCTGCTCTCGCTCCCGCCCTCCTCGGCGACGCGGCATCCGCGGCGATCAAGCCCGCCGTCCTCGCCCCGGACCTCTCGTGGGCCGGGCTGATCCTCCTGCTTCCCGCCATCTCCGCGGCCCTCTGCGGCCTCTGCGCGATCCGCGGCGTGAAGGGCAAGCTCCCGGGCATCATCACCGCGGTGTCGCTCCTCGCGTCGTTCGCGATCACCTTCAGCCTCTTCTGGAACACGCCCAACGACGCGCCGCGCGTGATCCATCTCTTCGACTGGGTCGGCTTCGCCTGGGGCGACGCAGACGCGAAGTGGACCTCGTTCCTCGCGCCGTTCTCGCTCTACGTCGACTCGCTCACGCTCCTCTGGATGCTCTTCGTCACCGGCCTCGGATCGCTGATCGCGATCTACGCGACCGAGTACATGGAGGGCGATGTCGGCCGTGGATACGCGCGCTTCTTCGGCTCGGTCAGCATCTTCCTCTTCGCGATGGGCTCGCTCGTCATGGGCGGCAACCTCATCCTCCTCTACCTCGGATGGGAAGGCGTCGGCCTCGCCAGCTACCTGCTCATCGGCTACAACTATGCGCGCCCGAGCGCCGTCGCCGCCGCGAAGAAGGCCTTCATCGTCAACCGCATCGGCGACCTGGGCCTCGCGCTCGGCGTCTTCCTGATCTGGATGAACTACGGGACGGTCGAGTACGACGCGCTCTTCCAGGCGCTTTCGTCGACCGAGTCGTACAACGCGACCAGCGACTGGACCAAGGCTGCGATCCCATACTGCCTGATGCTCGGCGCGTTCGGAAAGAGCGCGCAGTTCCCGCTGTACGTGTGGCTGCCGGACGCGATGGAAGGCCCGACGCCGGTGTCGGCGCTCATCCACGCGGCGACCATGGTCACCGCGGGCATCTACCTCATCGCGCGCACGTACCCCCTCTTCGCGCTCGACCCGAACGCGCTCACGGTCGTCGCGGTGGTCGGCTGCGGCACCGCGCTGCTCGCGGCGACGATCGGCATGGCGCAGTACGACATCAAGCGGGTGATGGCGTACTCGACCGTCTCGCAGCTCGGATACATGTTTCTCGGCCTCGGCGTCGGCACGACGTTCGGCGCCGTGTACCACGTGTTCACCCACGCGTTCTTCAAGGCGCTCCTCTTCCTCTGCTGCGGCGCGATCATGCACGGGATGGCGGGGCAACTCGACCTCCGCAAGATGTCGGGCCTCCGCAACGTGAAGGGCTTCGCGATCATCAGCTGGACCTTCCTGTTCGGCTGTCTGTGCCTCGCGGGCTTCCCCTACACCGCCGGTTTCTTCTCGAAGGACTCGATCATCGCCCAGGCCTTCGGCAGCGGAAACCCGACCTTCACGCTGCTCGGCTGGATCGCGCTCTTCACTGCCTTCCTCACCGCGTACTACACGTTCCGCGTGTGGTTCCGCGTATGCGCCGGCCCGACGAAGTACGAGCCGGGCGACGAGCTGCACGGCCACGGGGACGATGATCACGGACATGGCCACGATCACGGCCACGGAAGCGGCCACGGAAGCGGCCACGGAAGCGGCCACGGAAGCGGCCACGGAAGCGGCCACGGCCACGCCGATGGCCATGGTCACGGCGGCGAATGGCACCCGCACGGCCCGCGCCTCGCGATCAACGGCGTGCTGCTCCTGATCTGCATCGGCGCGATCCTCGCGGCGGTGCCGAGCTACCTCGGAGAGGTCCAGCACAAGGAGAACTGGGTGTCGTCGATGGTGGCGCACTCGTCCGCCGCGGGAGGTATTCCCGCCCACGATCATGCGGGCGAGGGCCACGCGCATCATGCGCTGTCGTTCACCGGAATCGCCGACGTGCACACCGCGACGAGCGTGGTGGCGAGCGCCGCCGGCATCCTCGGCATCTGCCTCGCGGCCTTCCTCCATCTCTTCAGCCGCAAGACCGCCGACAGCCTGCGTCAGGCGCTTCTCTCGAACAGCCTGACGCGCTGGCTTCCGATCGCGATGGAGAACAAGTGGTATGTCGACGAGATCTACCACGCGCTCATCCGCGTGCCCGCCTGGGCGCTCGGTCACATCTTCGAGTTCATCGACAAGAACGTGATCGACGGCGCGATCGTGAACGGCACCGCGCGCGCACCGGCGGGACTCGCCCGGATCTTCCAGCCGCTCTACAACGGCGCGCTGCAGGGATACGCGTGGACCATGGCCGGAGGCATCGCGCTGATCGCGGCGTGGGTCTTCTGGCTCTGGCTCCGCGGAGGGGCCGCCTGATCACGCGCACCGCGACGCCAACCACCTCACACGAACCACACCAACAACCGCGCAGATGCGCGCCTGATCAGACCAGATCACGGAACGCGACACCTCGGAACGCACGATGCTTCCAACCCTGACCTACCTCCTCCTCCTCGTGCCGATCGCCGCAGCGGCGGGCGTGGCGCTCGCGCCCGCGCGCCTCTCGAAGTGGATCGCGACCGCGGGCACGCTCGCGGCCTTCGCGGTCTCGATCGCCTTCGCGTGGCTCTTCCCGGGATGGACCGACGGCTCCATGCATCCGAGCGAGGCTGGTTGGGCCGTCATGCCCTCGCTCGGCATCACGCTCTCGCTCGGTACCGACAGCGTCGGGCTGATGCTGATCCTGCTCACCACGTTCCTGATGCCGCTGGCGATGATCGGCTCGTTCACCGCGGTGACCGAGCGCGAGAAGGAGTACTACGGCTGGTTCATGCTGCTCGAGGCGGCGATGGTCGGCGTGTTCCTCGCGAAGGACGCGATCGCGTTCTACACCGCCTACGAGTTCACGCTCGTCCCGATGTACTTCCTCATCGCGATCTTCGGCGGCAAGGACCGCCGACCCGCGAGCGTCAAGTTCTTCCTCTACACCTTCCTCGGTTCGGTCCTCACGCTCGCGGGCGTCATCTACGTGGCGGCCAGCCATGCCGACGCGCACGGCGGCCAGTGGACGTTCGACCTCGCCGCCCTCGCCAACCACTGCGCGACGGCGATGGATCGCGAGACCCAGTTCTGGATCTTCGTCCTGCTCATGGCGGGCTTCGCCGTCAAGGTGCCGCTCTTCCCGGTGCACACCTGGCTGCCGCTCGCGCACGACCAGGCGCCCACCGCCGGATCCGTCATCCTCGCGGGCACGCTCCTCAAGCTCGGCACCTACGGCGTCTACAGGATCGCGCTTCCGATGGCGCCCGTCGGCGCGGTCGAACTCGACCAGTTCTTCGCCATCCTCTGCGTGATCGCGATCATCAACACCGCGCTCATCTGCTGGGTGCAGAAGGATGCGAAGAAGCTCGTCGCGTACAGCTCGGTCAGCCACCTCGGATTCTGCATGCTCGGGCTCTTCGCGCTCAATCCGATCGGGGCGACGGGTTCGGTCATGTACATGATCAACCACGGCCTCTCGACCGGCGCGCTCTTCCTCTGCATCGGCATGATCTACGAGCGCTACCACACGAAGGACATGGACCAGCTCGGCGGGCTCTTCAAGAAGATGCCCGTCTGGTCGTTCTTCATGGTGTTCTTCACGCTCGCGAGTCTCGGACTGCCTGGCCTCAACGGATTCGTCGGCGAGTTCCTCTGCCTCATGGGCTGCTTCATCGCGGAACCCGGCGCAACCGGCAACCCCGGACTGCTCGGACCGACGTGGGCGGTCTTCGCCGGCCTCGGCCTCGTGCTCGCGGCGATGTACCTCCTCATCATGCTCGGGAAGCTCGTCTGGGGCCCACTGCGCGAACCGCACGGCGACGGACACGGTCACGGCGGCGGTCACGGCGGCCACGGAGATGTGTCCGCGCAGGGCGGAAAGTCCGGTTCCCATGGCGCAGGCCACGGAGCCCTTCCGACGGACCTCTCCGCACGCGAGATCGGCATCCTTGTTCCGCTCGCGCTCGTCTGCCTCGTGATCGGCTTCTATCCGAAGCCGATGCTCGAGTCGATCGCGCCGAGCGTCAGGAACACGCTGGCCGGCTACCCCGAACTGGTGGGCGAATACGCCGCGAACGGCACGCTCCTTCCGGACCGCGCGAGCGGTGGCGAGGAGATGGCGCTGGCCGGATCCTCGACCGACACCACCGACGGCCCCACGAACACCGATGCGGAGGGCGCTGCGCGCTGAGCGCACGTGGATCCCATGCCGATCGAGATCGCAACACCCATGTCCACGTTCACGACCATCCCTCCGACGCTCGCCTCCGCCAACATGGCGGCGAAGCTGACGCTCATCGCTCCCGAGATCCTGCTCTTCGCGGGCGCGGTGGTGGTGGCGGTGCTCGGTCTCGCGCGCACGGCCTCGATCCGGCGCGCCGTGCCGATGGTCACCGCGGCGTTCCTCGCCGCGTCGCTCGGCGTGACCGCGTACGTCTACCGCTCCGATGCCGTCGTCGAGAGCAACCTCCTGCTGCCCCAGCTCGGCGGATTCGTGAAGGCGCTGATCGCGCTCATCGGCATCCTGCTGGTGATGATCGCGGGACCGGCCATCGACCGCAGGCTCGAGGAGGCGTTTGACTCGGGCCGCGCCTCGTTCGACCCCATCCGCACCATGCGCGGCGAGTACTTCGCGTTCTTCCTGCTCTCGATCGCGGGAACGATGCTCATCGCGAACGCGAACGACCTCATCTGGCTCTTCCTCGCGCTCGAACTGGCGAGCCTCCCGACCTACGTGATGGTCGCGGTGAGCCGCGGCACGCGCCGCGCGCAGGAGGCGGCCGTCAAGTACTTCTTCCTCGGCGCGCTGTCGGCGGCGACGTTCCTCTACGGATTCGCGCTCCTGTACGGCGCCACCGGCACGCTCGACCTCGTCGAGATGAAGGCGCGTCTCGCCGAGATGTCCGCGATCCCGACGCTCGCGATCCTCGGCGGCGTGATGGCGATCCTCGGCATCGCGTTCAAGCTCGCCGCCGCTCCGATGCACTTCTACGCCCCCGACGTCTACGAGGGCGCGGGTTCGCAGACGACCGCCTTCCTCGGCTTCATGCCGAAGATCGCCGGCGTCGTGGCCCTGATGGTGCTCCTCGGCGTGTTCTGGACGCCGGTGGCCGATGCGGGCGGCGCGATCGCCGCGCGACTCCCGGATGCGATCCTGGCGCTCCTCTGGCTCGTGAGCGTGCTCACGATGATCATCGGAAACGTGGGCGCGCTGCTTCAGCGGAACGTGAAGCGCATGCTCGCGTACAGTTCGATCGCGCAGTCGGGCTACCTGCTCATCGGCATCATCACTGGGCCCGGAGCGGGATACAACGCCGTGCTCTTCTACCTCGTCGGATACGGCGTGATGAACACCGCGGTGTTCGCGGTGCTCGGCGCGCTCGAGCGCCAGGGCGAGGAGGTCGAGACGCTCGACGACCTCGCTGGTCTCCGCGTGCGCCAGCCCGGCCTTGCGTGGATGCTCGCGATCAGCGCCATCAGCCTCATCGGCATCCCCCCGCTCATCGGGTTCTTCGGCAAGCTCGCGCTCTTCGCCGCCGCCATCGAGCAGGGTCAGACCGCGCTCGTCATCGTGGCGGCGGTCACCACCGCGATCAGCGCCTTCTACTACCTCCAACTCGTCGCCGTGCCGATGCTCGGTGCCCCGACCGCGCGTACCGACGCCGTCCACGCCGTTCCGAGCGCCTGGCCACGCATCGCCGCGGTCGTCTGCGGCGTTGGTATCCTGGTGATGCCGTTCGCGCTCGAGAAGCTGGTCACCGCATCGGGGGCCACCGCGGCTCCGGGTGCGACGGAGGTCGCCGACATCACGAAGTCCGCCGACGTCACAAAGTCCGCCGAGATCACGAGAGCCGCTCAGGGCGAGTAGGCGCAAAGCGCTTCATCCTGCCTGATCCAGCGCGATCCGGAACGATTCGCTTCGTTCGAAGGCTCGGTCGAAGGTTTCGGTCGAAGGCTCGGTCAAAGGCTCGGTCGAAGGTCTCGGTCGAGGGTCTCGGTCGAGGGTCTCGGTCGAGGGTCTCGGTCGAGGGTCTCGGTCGAGGACTGCCCCGCAAAACGACACCGCCCCGCATGCAGGCGCATGCGGGGCGGTGTCTTGAGCGCGACCGGCAGGAGTCGAACCTGCAACCCCGAGCTTCGTAGGCTCGTGCTCTATCCAGTTGAGCTACGGTCGCAACCGGGTCGCAAAGTATACAGAGTTGGCGGACGGCGTAAAGGCCCTCGGAGGTACCGCGGGGACCTTCGTGTCACAACCTCCAGACCTCAGAAATCGGCCGCCCTGCCTTTACGGACAGGGTCCCCAGGCGCTCAGCAGGGTCGAGAGATCGGCAGCGTCCACGGTGCCCGAACCGTCGAAGTCGGCAGCCCCGCTGGCCCCCCAGGAGCCG
>JAJTGL010000008.1:0-11158 GCA_021297795.1 Planctomycetaceae bacterium | reverse complement strand
GTCGAGGTCGGCCGGGCACGGGGGCGGCGGCGGCAGCTGCTTCTCAAAGGCGCCCCGATCGACGATCGGAGCCGTACCCGCGCCGGTGTCGGCAACCGTGGGGTCGTCCACGAATCGAGCATTCCAATCGAAGTCGAGGGTGGTACCCGCGGGCACCGTCGAGTTCGATCCCGAGTCGATCGCAGGAGAGGACGACTGCAGCCGGAAGTCGCGCGTCGCCTGGTTCACGAAGAGCGGGTCGACGTTGAGATTGGCCGTACCCGTCACGCCACCCTGCACGATCGAGTAGCTCGTCGTGTTGGTGCCGCCGGACGCGGCGATCTGGTTGGCCGCGGTCGTGCCTCCGGGTCCCGTGTTCGCCCACATGATGCAGTTCGAGAAGGTGGACGAACCGCTCGTGTTGATGATGCCGCCCGCGAGGCTCGTCGCGCTGTTCGCGACGAACGTGCAGTTGCGCGCGGTCACCGTGCCCGAGTTCCCGATCCACAGCGCCCCCCCACCGTTCGCGCCCGTGGCGCTGTTGCCGGTGAAGACGCAGTTCGTGTAGCGCGTCTGCGACACGCCGAATGTCTCGCAGGCCCCCGCGCGGGCCGCCGTGTTGCCCTGGAACCAGCAGCGATCGAAGGTGACGGTCGTCGTGTTCATGTCGAACGCGCCCCCGTACGAGCCGCCGACGTTGTTCTCGAACCGGCAGTCGGTGAACGTCGCACCCGCCTGTAGGACGTAGACCGCGCCACCACCGAACGTGCAGCGGTTGCCGGTGAACGTGCAGTTGCGGATCGTCGGGCTTCCGGAGCCCGTCACGATCAGACCGCCGCCCTTGTCGTAGTTCGAGGCGGTCGCGCCATTCGCGTAGCCGCCGCGGATCGTGAATCCGTCGAGGATCGCGGTCGCGGTCGCCGCCGACCCCACGAACACGTGGTAGCTGTTGTCGGTGAGGTTCGCGGCACCGCTGTCGTTGCCGAGCAGGTCGCCGGTGACGACGCACGCGTTCGTGGCCACGTCGCGCTGCGCGAGCTTCGATTCGCCGCCCGCGAAGCCGCCGTAGATGCCGACGCCCGTCTTCAGCGTGAGAAAGACCGTGCGCGAGGTTCCCGTGGTCGGCTTGTACGTTCCGTCCGCAACCCAGATCTGGTCGCCCGAGACGCTCGCGGTGAGCGCCGCGGCGAGACCGCCGACGCCCTGGTAGGCGTCGGTCCAGGATGTGCCGTTGTTCGCGCCGGTCGTCAGGTTCGCATCGACGTAGCGAACCGCGGCCTCCGCGTGCGAAACAGTCACAAGTCCGGCGAACGAGATCGAGGCGAGAAGGGTACTCTTCGTCATGTGTGCTTCCGGGACCGCGCAAACGCGGGATGTCTCCCTTCGGTCACTGCGTGGGCCGCGGGAAACGCCTTTTTGGCGTCGGGCGAATGTAGCCGCGGCCCCGCGGAAGGCGATCGTTTCGTCGCCTTTCCTCCGGATTGACGAGTTGTCACTTGGTTTGCGGACCTGAGATGGCCGAAACGATTTCCAAGTTTCCCGAGCACGCGCCCGGCGGACCGACCGCATCTGCGGCGACACCGCGTCCGGCCGAGTCCGCCCCTGCGGTTTCGGCACCTGTGACCGCCCCGCTTGCCGAGATCGACCGTCCCGACTCGGAGGCCATGCTCGAACGCGAGCTCTTCGAGCCCCCTCCCCGCCCTCGCGCGGCCTGGGTGCGCGGTGTTCTCACGGTGTTCGGCATCCTCTTCGTGATCGCCGGAGTCGCGCTCGGCCCGGTTCCGGTCGTCCCGGGATTTCCGCTCATCATCGCGGGCGCACTGATGCTCGCTGCATCGAATGCCACCGCGCGACGTGGGATGAACCGCCTCGAGCACGCGCTGCCGATGTCGACGCGCACCCGGCTTCGACGGCTTCTGCGTCGCTCACCTCCGCGCGAGGCGGGGGTGGACGCCACGTCCGAGCGAACGAAGGCGCCTCCGAACGGCCACGCCTGATCGCATGCGTGGCGTTGGTCCAGCCGCGGTATTCTTGCCGCCCGCACGAGTACCGCGCATGGGTGAACCGAGTCCCGCGAACAACTCCCCTGCCGCCGGCGGTCCGGACAACGAGCCGGACGGCGCACTCGATCCGGTCGATCGCGCGTTCCTCGCGCAGCGATTCGCAGGTGGCCCGCTCATCTTCGGCGCGATCTCGATCGTCACGAGCGTGTGCATCCTCGGTCTCGTGCCCGGCACGCTCGGTCTCCGATCAGGCATCGATCTCTGGCGCGCCGGCTGCCGCCGCGCGATCGTCCTCGCCGGCATCGCGACCAGCGCGGTGGGCATCGTGGCGAGCGTGATCGGCGCATTGCTCTGGGGGGCGCTGCTCGCGGGGATCCTCCTCGGACGCGATGCCATGCGCGAGACCGAGCGCTGGCGCGGCCGCACGGTCGACGCGCGAACGCTCGACGCGTGGCACCCCGATGGCCGACAGGTCGTGGCATGGCCGATCGCGGACGCGGGGACCGAACGCCTCGCACTCCTCTTCATC
Source organism: Planctomycetaceae bacterium (assembly GCA_021297795.1). Lineage (GTDB taxonomy): Bacteria > Planctomycetota > Phycisphaerae > Phycisphaerales > SM1A02 > QWPT01. Next base: position 8,647 of record JAJTGL010000008.1, on the reverse strand, counting down.
ACCACCGACCCTGCGATCGATCCGGTCGTGACGACGCAGGCGATCGCGTCCGCCGCACGCGTCGCCGCCGCGCATCCCACCTGCCGCTTCTCGGTGGTCGCGCCCTTCGCCTTGGCGGAGGAGGCGCAGGCGACCGTCCTCGCAAGCGGAACTCCGTGCGCGATCGTGCATGCGCCGATCGACCTCCCACGACCGCTCGATGCAGTCTCCGCGTTTCCGACGCTGGTCACGATCGACCGGAGCGGCCGGATCGAGTTCGCGCTCGTGGGCGCGCGCGGCGACGACGAACTCGCGCGAATCTTCTCCGGCGAGGCGGCGCGGATTGCAGGAGAACGCGATGCGCAGGCCGCGGACGCGCGGGCGAAACCGCGCAGCGATTCCCGCAACTGAACGCACGCGGTTCGCGCCGGACGACGTGGGCGGGTTCAGCCGCCGGCGCATGCGCCCCAGAATGCGAGCAGCGTGGCGAGGTCAAGTCCATCGACGATGCCGTTCCGGTCGATGTCCGCTCGCTCGAAGGCGGGCGAGGTCCCCCAGAATCCAAGCAGCACCGCGAGATCGGGTGCACCGACCAAACCGTCGGCGGTGAGGTCGGCGCCGATGCACTGACAGTTGTCGGGGATCAGGTCGCGATTCACATCGGGAGCGGTTCCGCTCACAACCTCGCCCGCGTCGATCAACCCGTCGCCATCGCAGTCGCGCGTGTACTCGATCACATAGCCCGGGGCGATCCAACCGAAGCAGGCATCGGGAACCGCAGCGACATCGTTCCAGCGATCGACCTGCGAGACGTACTGCGCAACCGATTCGCTGACGATGCCGCCGGTCGGAGTACACATCGTGTTGTTCGGTTCGCCGTTGATCCAGGCCGTGAAGTTCCATGGCTCGCCGGTGAGCCACTGCCAGCCGCCTGCCGGCTCCGTGGACTTGGGCGCCTGTCGTGCGCCGATGAAGACCCCGAAGGGCGCATCGACGCTGAACCACGCAGCTGGCATGCGCCACACCAGGCCGTACACGAACGCATTCTCCTCGGCGCTTGTGATCGACGCGAGCCTTCCGCCTCGAGTCGCTGCATCCGCGATCGCCTCGTCGAAGGTCATGCCGCCGCGCAGCACGACCCCGTAAACGGCATCGTTTCCGCCTTCGCCGATCGACCACGTCTGTGGACGCATGCGTGGCTCAACGACGGCAAGTACGCCATTCGCCGTCGCCGTGACCGCGGAGACGCTCCCGAGTTGCGGCGGCACGGGCGGCAACGGGTTGCCGCCAGCATCCTTGCCCCACGCAAACACGCGACCATCGGACCGAAGCACGACCGTCGACTCGGGGCCTGCGTCGACGGCGATGGCCGGCTCGACCTGCGGGTCCACGGGAAGCGGCGCGTCCGACCAGGAACGAACCGTGCCGTTCCACAGTCGCGCAACGGCGTGTGCGCCGCCGCCCGCACACTCCACCACACGATCCAGCCCCGCGGGCACCGCGTTGTCCACACCACTCGGCCCCCAGCCGGCGATCGTGCCGTTCTGACGAATGCCGAGCACGAATCCGCCACCCGCCGCGACGCGACGCATGCCTGGGCTGTACGGATTTCCGGCTGGAACTCCCGAGCCGAAGGTCCAGATGACGCCGTCGCCTCGAACGGCCGCACCGTAGTTGCCGAATCCATCGATATCGAGGCAGCTACCGATGTTTCCCGGCGCGCCCCCGGTGCCGAAGCTCCGGATCGTCCCGTCCGACTGGAGCACGAGGCTCGTGGTTCCATACGCCACGACCTTTCGAGCGCGACCGAGGCTCGTGGAGACGTTGCACTGACCCGAACCGTTCGCTCCCCAGGCGATCGGTCCGCCATCGGGATACACCGACACCACGTGCCCGCTTCCCGCGGAGAGGCAGAGCACTCCATCGAAGGGAGGCGGTGCGATGAAGTTCGCGCCGCCGTCGTTTCCCCAGTAGACGGTGCTCGACGTCGTCTGCGCGAGCGTCGCCGGAGCGCCGGCCGCGGCGAGGAGGAGCGCTCCCGACACAAGCGATCTTCGGCCGATCAGCCTTCGCGCAAGGGCCACCACGACATGGGAGGACAGGAACACCGATGCAACCGTGGACGCACTCCTCTCTGATGTTGCGCCAAGGACGCGGCGCGCTGATACGGTACCGCGCGTGGTGCCCGGTCTCTCGCGTTTCGCGCGGGTTTTCGGGCATGCTGCCGGGTCGATGCCGGAAGTTCCGCAATCTTCAGGGCTTGCGCTCACAAAGGAAATTTCAATGGCGCGCACCCCCCGCATTCCCAGAGTCGCCGTCGGACACCGCGGTCCGATCGTCGGAATCGATGTCGAGACGGCGTCGCCGGCGCACGGGGCGGTCTGCGCCCTTGGTGTCGCGATCATCTGGCGCGGTTCCGTCCACCGCGAGCAGCACTGGTACCTCGACCCCGGCGTTCGATTCGATCCGCGCTTCATCGGCATTCACGGCATCACGCCCGAGCGCGTGCGTGGCGAACCGCGGCTCGCGGAGATCTGGACCCACGTCATGATGTTCATCGATGGAGCGGTCTCCGAAACCCGCGAGCCCACCCTGTTCCGCGAAGCGACCGGCGAGGATGCAGGCGACCCCGCGCCGCTCTATGTGGCGCACAACGCGCCGTTCGACCGACTCCAGATCGAGCGCGCGCTCGATCGGCAACTGCCCTTTCGGCTCGCATGCACGGTCGCAATGTCGCGACGCGCGTTTCCCCGGCTCGATCGGCACAACCTCGCGAGCGTCGCTGCGCATCTGCGTATCCCGCTCAAGCACCATGACGCACTCAGCGATGCACGCGCGTGCGCGCTGATCGCGGCGCGGTGCCTCGAGGCGGGCGCGGGCGCGTAGGCGCTCCGCTACCGCTCGTGCATCCTGCCGGGCGCGTGCGCGCAGCCGGGGCCGAGCGAGCTGCCACCGCACCAGCGGCACTTCGTGCCCGGTCCGTGTCGATGCCGCTTCGTCGGCGAGTGCGCACAGCCGGGGCCGTAGGAAGTGCCCCCGCAGAACTCGCAGCGCGCCATGTCGCCCGAGTGCTCGTGCACGCGGGTGGGACTGTTGGGACAGCCTGGGCCGAAGGAGGTCGAGTTGCAGAAGCGGCAGCGCGTTCCCATGGCGCGTGCATCGGTCAGATGCGGTCGCCGACCGCAGCGCGCACGAGGAAATGAAGCATCGTCGAGTGCTGCGCCACCTCCGAGCCCGCTTGCGGGCTCCATGTCGCGTCGACGATCACATCGCCTCCTGGCGCATCGGCCCAACCGCCGGGTGGGGGCAACCGGATGTCGAGTTCCTCGGGTTCCGCGCGGAGCCGCCAGCCGCCGAGCGCGTCATCGGCGATCTCGCCGTCGTGGAGCACGATGCGCACGCCGACCTCCTGGAAGACGACCGATCGATACCGGCGCGCGAGCGCGCGGAAGACGGGGCCGACGTGCGCCGGAACCCGTGCGAGGACAAGCGCCTCCTCCGTGGTCGGCTCGGCGGCGAGCACGCCCTGCGCAAGGAGCTTCTCGAACGCCTGCTCGACGCGGTCGAGCGCAGGCTCGTCGAAGCGGATGAACTGCGGTACCTCGGAGGCGTCGGGAGCGGATGGCGGCTCGCGTCCGTCGCCTGAGAGCGCCGCGTCGCGCCGATTGCGTGGATCGGCGAGATCTTCGCCTCGCGAACTCGCATGGGGTGCCGCGTCCTGCGTATGCGCCCGGCGCCAGAACCACCACGCGGCGCACGACGCAACAACGACCGCGCCAGCCAGGGCGCCGAGGACCACTGCACTTTCGGCGGGGATTCCGTCCGACATCGGGCGCACTGTACGCGCGAGAGTGGAGAAGTACCTTCGCTGAACACCGGAGGCCCCGCAGACGCGAAGTCGAGGGCGCGCCAGCGTGCTCGGCCAGGGCTGCAGCATCGGTTCCTACCAGCGCAACCGCCGCGTCGGGATCGACTGGCTCGAGAGCAGCCTGATCAACCGCGGTGACCGCGTCGAGTTCGGCGTGGTGCCGACGCCCGGAGCCCTCATGCTTCTCCGCGTGGCTGGCATCGTCGGCTCTCGCCGTCGTCGCTGACTTCACAGCACATCGCCGCCGGGTTCGCCTGGCGCCAACACTCCTCCCCGGGTCGCCTTCGGGTGACACGGCGAGGTTTTCTCTGAGCACGCCATGTCGCGGCCGGAGGTCCCCTTCGGGCGCTGTGGTCGGGTCGACAGAGCTCGCTCATCGCCTCGCTCCTTCGCCGGATACCGGCACATCGGCGAGGCTCTCAATCTCCGGACGGCGCCGCCCCACCGGCGGAGCCGTAGGGCGATCTCGAGAACTCTTTGGGAATGCAGGGCCAGTTTCGACCGCGGTTTGCGCCTACGGCCTCAGGTGCCGCGGTCTTCGAGCGCACACGGTCTCCGCGGGGTCTCGTCCATCTCTGTCCAGCCTTCCCCAAGTGCCTCTTGCTCGAGCCGCGCAAGCCCGCGTAGACCAACGCAAACCGCCCCCTGTTGGGGGCGGCTCGAGTGGACCATACTGGACTTGAACCAGTGACCTTCTCCGTGTCATGGAGACGCGCTAGCCAACTGCGCCAATGGTCCCTTGCGGGGCGGACTGTAGCACACTCTCGCACCGAGATGCAAGTAGGCGCACAAACTCACGCAGGGAAAGCGTTTGCGACTGATCCGCTCTCGGACCCGCGCTCTCCGCGTTCGCGCCACTTCGCACCGAGTTGACGCGCTTTGCGCCCCGTGATGTACCGCTTGACGTACCGCTTGGCGTACCCACTTCGGCGACCTCGAGGAAGCCGCCCGAGGTGCCTTCCGCCGCCAACTGCGGCGCTCTCGCTAGGGCGATCTCGAGTGCCTTCCGCTGATCGTGAAGCGTCAGGTGGTGGTAGTGCTTCACGGTTGTCCTGTAGTCGCTGTGGCGCATGATGCCCTTCGCGACCTGGGGCGCGACGCCCGCCGCCGCAAGCCTTGTGCCGAGCGTCCCGCGCAGCGCATGGAAGTCGATCACCCGTCCGCGCTCGTCGCGCTCGGCGATCGCCGCCCGCTCGAGGTCGCGGCGGAAGGTCCTATGGGTCGGCACCGAGTCGAACACCTTCCGCGCATTGGTGCCGACGAGCATGGGCCGTGCGGCGCTCAGTTCGGCGACGAGATCGGGCATGATGTTGAAGTCCTCGGAGCGTCCGACCTTCGTGTTCCGCACGGTGCCGATGCCGTTCTCGAGATCGAGGTCCGCCCAGGCAAGCGCCCTGATCTCGTTCTTGCGGAGTCCCGTCTCGAGCGCGAGGCGGTAGACGAGTCGGCGAGGGCCTGCGGCCTCGAGGAGCGCGGCCTCCTCCGCAGCCGTCAACGCCCGACGCTCTCGCCGCCTGTCGAGATCCTCCTTCCGCCGCTTCGCCATGCGTCCGAGTCGCGCGAAGTCCGCCCGTCCGTCATTGGTCGCCCAGGCCGCGAAGGCGAGGATGTACTGGCGCTGCGTGTTCGCGGTCCGCGCCGAGCGCCCTTCCTCGATCCTCCGGTGCATGACCTTCTCGATCAGGGACGAGTCCAGGTCGCGAAGCACCGGATCACGGCGCATGATCGACTTCGAGAGCCGCACGAAGGTGCCGAGGATCGAGCGCCTCACCCTCATTGTCCCCGCCGTCCGCGCCTCCTGGCGCTCGAAGGCCTCGAGGTACTCGCCGAGATGCTCGCGCAGCGGGCGCGAGAGTTGGTCGGCCATCCGCTGCGCCCCAGGTGCCTCGAGGCCCTGGCGGACCCGCGCCTCGCGCTGTAGCGCAGCCGCGAGGATCGCCTCGGCGTCACGGCGATCAGTGGTGCCTGTGGACCGCTTGACCTCGCGGCCATCGCCCCCCATGAACCGCATCGTCCACTTGCCGTTCGGCTCGCGGCGCAAGTTGGTCTTCTCCCTGATTCCTGAGCCAAACCTGCTGCGAGTTATCTCGGACAATGCGGCCTCCAGCAGAGATGGAGGTTTGCGTGAAGAAGAAGCGCTTTACGGAAGAGCAGATCGCCTACGCCCTGGCGCAGGAGTCGACGGGCCAGACGATCGCGGAGATCTGCCGCAAGCTCGGCGTGTCTGAGCAGACGTTCTACCGGTGGAAGAAGAAGTTCGGCTCGATGGGCGTCGCGGAAGTTCGTCGGCTGAAGCAGCTCGAGGACGAGAATGCCAAGCTGAAGCGGCTCGTCGCCGACCTGAGCCTCGACAAGGCGATCCTGCAGGACGTGCTCCGAAAAAAAGTCTGACTCCCGGCCAGCGCCGCGGGCTGGTCGGGTACGCGCGGGATGCCTACCGGGTAACGGAGCGTCGGGCATGCCGCGTGCTGTGCGCTTCGCGCGCGACGATTCGTTACGTGTCAGTGAAGCCAGGGCAGGAGGAGCTTCGGATGCGGATCAAGGAAATCGCCGCAGTGCGCCCGAGCTGGGGCTCGCCGCGGATCCACGTACTGCTGCGCCGAGAGGGCTGGATGGTCAACCACAAGCGGACGGAGCGCCTGTATCGCCTGGAAGGCCTCAATTTGAGGCGGAATCGACCTCGGCGTCGAAAGGCCGTGGTGACGCGCGGGCCGTCGGTTGCAGCGACGCGCAAGGACGAGCGCTGGAGCATGGACTTCATGCACGACCAGTTGCAGGACGGACGCAGGCTCCGCGTGCTGACCGTGGTCGACCAGTACACACGCGAGGCACTGGCGACCGAGGCGCGTGGATCGTTCTCCGCGCACGACGTGATCGACGTGCTCAACCAGCTGTCGAGGTCTCATCGGAAGCCAACCGTGATCCAGGTGGACAACGGGACGGAGTTCGCTTCGCGTGCCATGGATGCGTGGGCCTATCGAGAGGATGTGAGGCTCGACTTCAGCCGCCCCGGGAAGCCGACGGACAACGCGCACATCGAGTCGTTCAACGCACGGCTGCGCGCGGAGTGCCTGAACGCGCATGTCTTCGAATCGCTCGAAGACGCCGAGGAAACCTTGACTTCGTGGCGGAGCGATTACAATGCAGTGCGTCCACACAGCGCTCTGGGAATGCTGACCCCCAGGGAATTCGCTGAACTCGGTCAGAGGAATGCAGGCCGTTGATGGCCCGAATTCCTCGCAGCTCGAGTGGCATCAAATCGGGGTGAAGACCAAGATCCGAACGCCCCTCGGATGCGCTGGAATCGGGGGTTGGGATCGCTTGGGGAGAGTGAGATGGAGAACGAGACGAAGCCGATCGTTGCAGTGGCGTCAGTCGTTCGCGAGGTCGCAGGTGTGGATCTGCCCACGAACGATCGACCATACCTCGCCCCGCTGACCGGGGCGGATCGCCTACTTCTTGAAGTAGCTAGCTGGCTTCAGATCCGGCACAATCCCGAGCGCCTTGCAGCGCGCGTCGAATGCTAAGCTCGTCGAGCCGAGGCAGCGCGAGCGGGAACTCATGTCAACCAGGAGGGCTACCGCACGCCGCCTTGATGTCCGAGGATTGGGCTTCCACGCCGCGCGCCATCCTCCGCACTAGTTGGGAGATGTGAGTCGCTAACTATTCATCGACCAATTCGCGTGGTCATTCCAAAAGAAGTGGTGGCACACGGCGGCGCTCATAAGACTGAACCGATCTGGAAACACATCAGGCCTTCGACGCACTAGCTGTAGGAAGTCGTGGAAGGTCTGTCGCTGGAGCTGCGTGAAGTCTGTGATGGCGCTGCGGAAATGCTCCCGATCAAATCCCTCGTAGAACCAACCGCGCGACCAGTGCAACGTGGGTGACGGTCTGAAGTTCGCGAAGACTGAGGCGGGCTCATCGCAGAGTCGGCCGTGGCGCCGCAGTACGAGCTCAAGCGCGAGGGGGAGGAAGTATCCATACGCCACCTTAGGAAGATAGGTCAGTGGCGGTGGTGGATCGTTTGCAAGTATGACGCGCAGGGATCCTTTAAGAAAGTCATCGATCGACCTCTTATGGAAGAGCCTGCAGATCTCGCGTATCTCATCGTCTGACGTATCGGCCGCCAGTGTCTCCTCAATCGCCCGCGTCACCTCAAGTGGCTGAGCATTGCGGTTTGGCCAAGAGACAAGCGAGCGAAGGAAATTTCGAATCTCTCTATCGGCTGCAGGATTCTCCTGCAGCGCTACGCTCGGTGGCCCATGGCATCGATTCGCTGCCGCGAGGTAGCAATCGATTGCGGCCGCGGTTTCAGCCGCGCAACGAAGCAGAACCCGCTGGTGGTCGGTCGGTGACTGTTCGAGTTCAGGTTCGATATCACGGATCGTCTCGGCGGCACCGCTCACATCAGGATTCGAGTCACGCAGTACGTTCCAGTACGCATGGAAGTTGATGCCGATGGGATTTCCATCGTTGTCGCGAACGAAGAGACATTGCGCCAATCCTCCGGGCACAACCCAGCCGGGCCGGAACTTCGGGGAACCCTTGTCAGCTTCCATGCGTGCCCTTCACTGGCGGCGACGGCCTCTGCTTGGGGGTTCGCTTGTCACCGCAGCATGAGAGTTTACCTACGCACTTGTAGCAGGTAAGTGCTGCGCTCCATTGGCGGAGCGCCTCGCCGTTGTGTGTCTCAAACCACGGCGTCGCGGGTTCTCGTGGGCATCCAACCAGACAAGTGCCCCACGGGCCTGGCGGAAAGATCGGCTCTTGGATGTCGCGGCCACCCGGAAGGGGTTG
>JAJTGL010000085.1 GCA_021297795.1 Planctomycetaceae bacterium | reverse complement strand
GAGGTCGACCGCATCGGTTTCTCCATCACCCGAGAGGTCACCCTCATTCGAGCCCGGCCCATTCTGCCAGCCTGAGAGCACAACGCTCAAGTCCGATCCTCCGATGAAACCGTCGCCATCGATGTCGCCGAAGCAGGAGCATGCGGCATCGAAGTCGTTTCCACCGAGGTCGGTCCACGGCCCTTGGAACGTCGGAGTGGAGCACTGGCAGAACGTATTGTCGTTCAGCGCATAGGTGGCCGAGTAGGTCACCGCAAAGATGTAGCCATCCACATCGCAACGCTCGAACCGACAGCCATCGATCACCCACTGATCGAATCGACTGTCCATGACGGCGTATCCCGTCATGTTACGGAACGTGCTTCGACGGACGGTGTACGGCGACCATCCGAACAACACGGTCTCATCCATCGATTCAAACACGCAGTCCTCGATGGTCATGCCAGAGGAGACGTTGTAGAGGTGGGCGCTCGTCGCGCCCTCCGCGCCAATGAATACGCTTCGCTTCAACGTGCTCGAACCACCACCCTCTTGCATCATGATTTCACCCTGCGAACCGTAACACTCGATGAAGCTGCAGAGATCAACCGTGACCGAGCCGCCGACCGAGCGAATCGCGCCGCCGCCGCCGTAGGGGCCGCCACCTACGCCGTTCACAAAACAGTTCCGGAAGTCACATGCGATGAACGCGGGCGACCCTCCCTGGACGAGCGCTCCGCCGCCGGTGTTGTTGCGGCAACCGAGGAAGTCGCAGGAATCGAACACTGGCGATGCGTTGGTGATCCCGACACCGCCACCCCACTTGCCGCCGCGTCCGATGACGAAGCCGATCACCCGCGTGAGCGCGCCCTCGCCCGAGTTCGCGACGAACGCCCGGGTGTTGTTCGGAGCCAGGACCGCCGCCAGGCCGACCTGCTCGCTCTTGACGAGGATCGGCTTGCCGCGGAGGTTGACGCTTTCGACGTACTCGCCGGGGGCAACCAACACGGTGTCGCCAGCGACCGCGGCATCGACCGCCGCCTGAATCGTCTCGTAGTCCTCCGGGACGCGAATCGTGCTCGGGGCCACGCTCATGGCGAGCTCCCAAGTCTCAGGAACGTAGGCGCGACCAGCCGGCGTGGGCCCCATGCCGCCGGGAAGGACGATGACATCCCGTGATCGATCGAACGCGATGTTCATGTATCCCCGCGCCGGCCCCTGCACGGGGCAAAGCGCCCATGCCGAACCGTTCCACGTGTAGGTCTGCGGGTACTCGACTTCACCACAGCAGGTCGTTCCGCCATGCAGGATCACCTGCTGACGCCCGCTGTCGTAGGTCATGCCGAAGACGTAGCGCGCTGGTCCTGTCGTGCTCGCGAGCGACCATGCGGAGCCGTTCCAGCGCCAGGTGTCGTTCTTGTTGGTGAAGTAGTAGCCGCCGTGCAGGATGATCTCACCGCGCGCCTCGTCGTAGGCCATGCGGTGCGCATAGCGGTTACCGATGGGGCTCGTCGCCCACCGCTGCCACGTGTTGTTCGTCGGATTCCACTCGAGAGTGTCGGTCAGGAGCGCACCGCCGCCCGGCCAACCACCATGCACGACCAGTCGCCCGCGACCGCGGTCGTAGGCCATTGCGAAGTCACCGCGTCCGCTCGCCTCAGCGGGAGCCGATGCGAGTTGCGTCCAAGTCGTTCCATTCCACGACCAGAGATCTTTGCGTGCACCGGCCGACGAGTAGCCTCCGAAGAGAAGGCAGCGCTGCCCGACTGGGTCGTACACCATCGCAGCCGCACCACGATCCGGCGGACCTGAAATCGCAACTGTTTCCCACGCAACGCCGTCCCACTCGTAGGTCGTGGTGCCGCTGAAGAGCACGGTGCGCTCTCGGGCTTCGTCGTAGCAGATCTCGTAGGAGCCCGGACCATCGCCCGCCGCGAGCGACCATCCAACGCCACACTGTGCGCTGGCCTCGCTGGCCACGAGTCCAGAGAACCCGATCACACCAAGCCCCGCGCAGACGTAGCGCGCCAAGCACCGGACCATCTTTTTCGGAAGGTTCATCGTGAAAATCCTCTCGATGTCATGTCAAGGCCTTGCGTTCTTTGCACCGCGTGGGGGACGTCCCCAGCGTGGCCTTCACCGCGACATACGTCGTTCGCGCAGCCACCTGCACGACTTTCCTCGTTCGGCGTCACATCTCGTGGAAGTGCCGTAGATCGCTACACTTGCCGATCCCGTGCTTCTCACCGCCACCGGCCTCTCCAAGTCCCACGGACTGCGTGAACTCTTCCGCGGCGTCTCGGTCTCGATCGCCGAGGGCGAGCGGATCGGCATGATCGGACCGAACGGCGCCGGCAAGTCGACGCTGCTGCGCATGCTGGCCTCGGGCTGCACCGGCGGCCTCGCGGGCAGCGAACTCCCCGACGACGGCGCCATCCGCACGCCGCGCGGCACCGCCGCCGTCTACGTCTCGCAGCGGGACGACTTCCCCGAGGGCGCGACCGCGCTGTCGGCGGCGACCGACGCGGCGCTCGCGTGCGCCGACTGCCACGGCGACCGGCACGAGGCGGAGGTGCTCGCGACCGTCATCCTCGGCAAGATCGGTTTCGACGACGCGCGCATGGACGCCCTGGTCAGCACGCTCTCGGGTGGCTGGAAGAAGCGGCTCTCCGTCGCCTGTGCGCTCGCGTCCGCCGGTGGAACGCCCGACCTCCTCTTCCTCGACGAGCCGACCAACCACCTCGACGTCGAGGGCCTCCGCTGGATGGAGGACTTCCTCGTCCGCGGCAGCCACGACCTCCGCGCGCGCGCGGTGATCTTCGTGACGCACGACCGCGTCTTCCTCGAGAACTGCGCCACCCGCATCATCGAGCTCTCGCGCGCCTATCCCGAGGGCACGCTCTCGGTCGACGGGAACTACAGCGAGTTCCGCCGCCGTCGCGACGAGTTCCTCGAGATGCAGGAGAAGGCGCAGCAGTCGCTTGCGAACACCGTGCGCGAGGACGACCGCTGGCTCGGACGCCGCGCGAAGGCGCGTCGCACGAAGAGCGAGGCGCGCATCGCTGACAGCGCCGAGCGCCGCGCTGAACTGGCGGAACTTTCCGAACGGAACGCCGCCGCGAACGCCGCGAACGCGGGCATCGACTTCACGGCATCCGGCCGCCGCACGCGCAAACTGATCGCGGCGCACGGGATCTCGAAGTCGCTCGGCGGAAAGCTCCTCTTCCGGAACCTCGACCTCGAGGCCGTGCCCGGCGAGTGCATCGGCCTCATGGGGCCGAACGGCGCCGGGAAGACGACGCTGCTGCGCGTGTTGACCGGCGAACTCGCGCCCGACACCGGCACCGTCGCGATCGCCGATCCGGCGCCGCGCATCGTCGCGATGTCGCAGACGCGCGCCGAGTTTCCGAAGGGTGCGCTGCTTCAAGACGCGATCTCGCCGCTCGGGGAAAAGGTGCGCTTCCGCGACACGGAGATGCACGTCAAGAGCTGGTCGCGGCGGTTTCTCTTCCGGGACGAGCAGTTGCTGCAGTCGGTGTCGATGCTCTCGGGCGGCGAACTCGCGCGCGCGCACGTCGCGCGCATGATGCTCGAGACGGCCGATGTCCTCGTCCTCGACGAGCCGACGAACGACCTCGACATCCCCACGCTCGAGGTGCTCGAGGACGCGATCGAGTCGTTCCCGGGCGCGACGCTTCTCGTGACGCACGACCGCGCGATGCTCGACACGCTCGCGAGCCGGATCGTCGTGCTCGGCGCTCCCGACGGGATTCCGCGCGTGGTCGCGAGCCTCGATCAGGCGCTGCGCGCGCTCGAGAAGTTCGAACAGGAGTTCGAACTGGCCGCGACCCGCGACGAGGCGCGCGCGCGCGCTGCGAGCGATGCCGCGAAGAAGGCGAGCGCGCCTGCGAGTGCGCCTGCCGTCGCCGCGCCCGCGAGGAAGAAGCTCTCCTACAACGAGCAGCGCGAGTTCGACGGCATGGAGTCCGCGATCGCGGCGGCCGAGAAGAAGGCCGCCGAACTCGAGGCCAAGCTCAACGACCCGAAGCTGATCGCCGATCACGCGGCCTACGCGAAGGCGTGCGATCTGTCGGCCGCCGCGCAAACCGAGGTCTCGCGCCTCTACGCGCGCTGGGAAGAGCTCGAGGCGAAGCGGGGTTAGGCGAAGCGGGGTTCGGCGAAGCGGGGTTCGGCGAAGCGCGGCGAGGAGAGACCGCGCCGGTTCAGATTCCGTGAAGAGGACTGTTCCTCGATCCGGGAGCGGTGGATGATCGTGCCTGGCCGCCACCTCGTCTCCGCATCGCAGTACCTTTCCGACTCCGCGGCCGACCTCGCGGGGCCCGCCCCCCTGAGCCAGTCCTCAGCGACCACACGTCATGACTCCGGATCACACAGCGACGAACCCGCGGCCGCGCGTCCTCTTCCTCTGCACCGGCAATGCCTGCCGCAGCCAGATGGCGGAAGGTTGGGCCCGCGCGCTGCACGGTCATCGCATCGAGGCGCATTCGGCCGGAACCGATCCGCACGGGCTCAATGTGCTTGCCGTGCGCGCGATGGCCGAGGCCGGCGTCGACATCTCGGCGCACCGCTCGAAGCGTCCCGAGGAGATCCTCGTCGACGGACAGCCTGCGCGCTTCGATCTCGTGGTGACGGTCTGCGGCAACGCCGACGAGCGCTGCCCGATCTTCCCGGGTGCGCGCGTCGTCCATCGCGGCTTCGATGATCCTCCGCGTCTCGCGCGCGACGCGGGCGCCACGCGCGACGACGAGGCCCTGCTCCACTATCGCCGCGTGCGCGACGAGATCCGCGTGTTCATCGAGCGTCTCGATGCGCTGCTCCAGTCATCCGCCACGAGGTCCAACGACCCATGAATGCACCGAAATCGAGCCTTCCGGCCGAAGCCTGCGCCACACCGAAGCGGCTCTCGCTCCTCGATCGAGGCCTCACGCTCTGGATCTTCCTCGCGATGGGCCTCGGCGTCGCGCTCGGGAAGTTCGCGCCGGGCGTGCGCGATGCAATCGATGCCGCGACGATCGGCACCACGAACATCCCGATCGCGATCGGCCTCGTCCTGATGATGTATCCGCCTCTCGCGAAGGTGCGCTACGAGGAACTTTCACAGGTCTTCCGCGACCGGAAGCTGCTCGCGCTGTCGCTCGTCCAGAACTGGCTGATCGGCCCAGTGCTCATGTTCGGACTCGCGGTGATCTTCCTGCGCGACCAGCCCGAGTTCATGATGGGCCTCATCCTCGTCGGGCTCGCGCGCTGCATCGCGATGGTGCTCGTCTGGAACGACCTCGCGGGCGGCAGCCGCGAGTACGCGGCCGGCCTCGTCGCCTTCAACAGCATCTTTCAGGTGCTCTTCTTCGGCGTCTACGCATGGATCTTCATGACCGCGCTGCCGCCCGTCCTCGGGCTCGAGGGCGTGGTCGTCCCGGTCGGGATCGGCGACATCTTCGCAAGCGTCCTCGTCTATCTCGGTATCCCGTTCGCCGCGGGCTTCGTCACGCGTTCGGTACTCCGGCGCGCGAAGGGCGACGCGTGGTACACCGAGAAGTTCCTCCCGAAGATCGGGCCTGTCACGCTGGTCGCGCTCCTCGCGACGATCGTCGCCATGTTCAGCCTGAAGGGCGACCAGATCCTGGCGGCACCGCTCGACCTCGTGCGGATCGCGATCCCGCTCGTCCTCTACTTCGCGATCATGTTCTTCGCGTCCTTCTTCCTCGCGCGGAAGGCTGGATCCGACGACGAGCGCGCGGTGACGCTCGCCTTCACCGCGAGCGGCAACAACTTCGAACTTGCAATCGCGGTTGCGATCGCGGTGTTCGGCATCGGCTCGGGCCAGGCGCTCGCCGCGGTCGTCGGACCGCTCGTCGAGGTGCCGGCGCTTGTCCTTCTCGTCGGCGTCGCAAAGCGACTCGTGCGGAAGTGATCGGCCGAGCACCGCCGCGCGCAGCGGTCACGACCCCCGCTGCTTCGACGCGCGCTCGACCTGCTCGAGGTACTGCTGGATGTTCTCGCGCGGCTTGATCTGCTGCGCGCTGCGGAGCAGCGGCAGCGCCTCGCTGTAGCGCTGCTGACCGACGAGCAGCTGCGCGTGGCGGACCTTCGCGTCGGCCTCCGTCTTCTCGATCTTGGCGGCGCGCTCGTAGAGGAAGATCGCCTTCTCGACCTCGCCCTTCCGGCCGTGGTACTGACCGAGCAGGATGAGCGCCTCGCCATCGAGCGGATCGATGCGGACGATCTCGTCGAGGATGCGCGCCTCCTCGTCTCCCGCGCCCTTCGCGACCGCCATGCGCGCCTTCATCTTGAGGATGTCCTTGCGCTCGGCGTCGCCGAGTTCACCGCCGAAGGTCTTCTCGACGGTGCCGAGGAGGTGTTCGGCTTCGATCGAGGCGCCGCGCCCGACCATCACCTTGGCGGCCCGGATCGGCCGTTCGGCGGCGCCGCGCGGGGTCTTCGCGAGCGCGCGCTCGTAGCACGAGACCGCGTTGTCGAAGAGCCCCTCGTTGATGTAGATGTCGCCGAGCATGTTGAGGCTGTCGACGGTGGTCTTGCCGAGGCGATCGACGACCTCGTAGTTCTGCGCGGCCCTCATCGCCTGCCCGAGGCCGACATAGGCGTTCGCCTGCAGAAGCCAGAGATCGGCCGCATCGGGTGTCTCGGCGATCAGGTCGCCGGTGAGCGCCACCGCGTCGGCGAAGCGCTTCTGCTTGAAGAAGGCCTTCGCGAGACCGAGCTTCCAATCGCGCGTCGCCGGGTCAAGCAGGATCGCCATCCGGTAGGCGCTCTCGGCCGCGATCGCGTTGTCGTTCGCCGAGTAGGCGAAGCCCATCAGACCGTAGATCATCGAGTCGCCGCCACCGAGCTCGACCACCTTCGTCAGCGCGGGAAGCGCCTTGGTCATGTCGCCGTTGCGCACGTGGATGAGCGCGAGGTTCCGCCAGGCGCGCCGGAACTTCGGGAACTTCTGCACCGCGGTCGTGTACTCGGCGACGGCCCGGTCGAGCTTCTCGTCCTGGAAGTAGATGTTCGCGAGCGTGAAGTCGAAGACCGCGCTCGAGGATGGCGACCGCAGCTTCTCGATCGCCGCGGCGGCCTCTCCCATCTTCTCCTCCTGCATCAGCTTCAGCACCTCGAGCATCTGCTTCTTCTCGGGGTCGGCGAGCTTCGGCTCGATGTCGGTCTCGGCGGCGTAACTCTCCGCGAACCGACGCGCGAAGTCGGCGTCGGTGAAGACCGCGAGCTGCTCCGGCGGCACGACGACCGGATCGACCGAGGCGGGATCCACCTGCGGAAGTCCCGGGAGCTGGTCGTCCTTCCTCTTGCGCGACGACTGCGCGGACAGCGCGGTCGCCACGCACAGCGCGACGGCGATCGCGAGCGTCGAGCGCACCGCGGGACGGCGCAGAAGCGCGGCCGCGTTGCGGTTTGCGATGGATGCTGCGTGAGAAGATGCCTTGGGGTTCATGGTCGCGTCTCTCGTTTCTCTTTCGATCGCTCGCTTCGTCCGTCGTCATCCGGGCGCGTCGCACCCGTCCGGCAGGCGATGGTTCATGCCTTCTTCGGGAACGTGATCGGCACGCGCATGCGGAACTTCACCGCCTGCCCGTTCCGCTTGCCCGGCTCGAACTTCCACTGCTTCACCGCGGCGAGGGCCGGAGCCTCGAACTGCGGGTCGGTCGAACTCTGCACGATCGGGCTCTCGACGCGTCCGCGCTGGTCGACGACGAAGAGCACGTACACCGTGGCGGGCGCCGCCTTCTGGAGCTTGGGATTGGTCTGCGGGCTCACCTGGTAGATGGCGCGCGGCTTTTGGTCGAGATCGCTCATCGAGAAGAGCTCGTCGACGCCGCCGGCTTCGTCGGCATCGCCCTTCGCGTCGCCGACGGGAAGCCGAACAGCGAAATCACCGCCGAGCCCTGCGCCACCCGTACCGGGATTGAGCGCGAGCTCGAGCATCGAGAGATCGAGCGGCGGTGCGTCCTCCGCAAGCTTCGGCGGCTCAGCCTCCTGTGGCTGCTCCTCCTGCTCGGGCTTCTCCTCCTCGGCCTGGGGCGGAGGAGGCGGAGGCACGTTCGCCGTCGCGATCGACTGCAGCATCAGGTCGCTCGGCGGCGTCGAGGTGATGCTCTCGAGGAGCGGCAGGACCAGCATGAGCCCGATCATGCCGGCGATGCCCGCGACAAACGCGAACAGCCGGATGCTGCCTTGACCGAGGGTGAAGATGATGCCGCTGCGCTTCACGTTGTTTGATCCCGATGCATGGTGTGCCCGAGGCGCACGCTCGCCTTGTCACGCTTGCCGCGCTTCACTTCCCCTTCGCGCTCGCGATGCTCACCTTGCTCGCGCCCGCGAGCTTGGATTCGTCGATGATCCGCACGAGGAGTCCCGCCGGGGCCTCCTTGTCGGCCTGGATGATCACGGGCACGTCCTCCTTCGCGATCATGCGCTTCACCAGCGTCTGCACGCCGTTGATGCCGATCTCGCGGCCGCCGTAGACGACCTCGCCCTTCTTCGTCAGCGCGATCATGATGCTCGTCTTCTCGAGCTGCACCGCGCTCGCCGCCTGCGGCTTGTCGACCTCGACGCCCGTCTCGTCGACGAAGGTGGTGGTGACGATGAAGAAGATGAGGAGGATGAAGACGCAGTCGAGCATCGGCGAAAGATCGATGCCCGGTTCGCCCGAGTCTCCCGAGGATGCGTTGCGGAATCGTCCCATGGAATCTCCGTCGCGTTCAGTACGCGCGTCCGAGCGCGGCCTTGCGGCACATCGTCTCGGCGTCGTCGAGGTGGTTGTGGAATCCGCGCAGCTTGCGCGTGAGGTAGTAGTGGAAGAAGAGGCCGGGCAGCGCGACCACGAGGCCGGCCTCCGTGGTGATGAGCGCCTCGGAGATGCCCTTCGCGATGTCGCCCATCGTCTGCTCGCCGCCCGAACCGGAGGCCAGCGCCGCGAAGGTCGCGAGCATGCCCGTCACCGTGCCGAAGAGCCCGAGGAGCGGCGCCGTGTTGACGCAGATCTTCATGAACTTCAGCTGGCGGTCGAAGGGCTCGAGCTCGTCCGACCGGTACTCGGAGAACGCGAGCGACGCGCCGTCGGCGGAACCGGTGGCACGCGCCTCGCGCACGAGGCGGCCGACCACGCCGCGCGCCTTCGTCGGATCCGCCACCCATGCGCGGATCCGCTTCTTCGAACGGCGGAACATTCCGGAGAAGGTCATCGTGAGCCAGACGTTCGCGCCAAGCGCCGTCATCAGGAACGCGACGAACCAGATCGCCGTCATCGACGGGCCGCCCGCGAGGGTGATCGCCCACGCGCGGCGCACGATCTCGGGCGAACCCGAGAGGGCGTTGGTGATGCTGTCGAGGAGCTGTTCCATGGGTGGACGGGTTCGTTCGATGCGCGCCTGGCTGGTGCCGGCCTTCCCTTCGAGGCCTTGCGTGGATCAGGCGGCGCCGACCGGGACTGGCGCGCTCGTCGACGTCGCTGCCGCGGGCTTCGCGTCGCGCCGGGCGATCTCGTTCACGAAGCTGATGCCGGTGGTCTCCATGCGGTTCGTGATCTTGCGCGCCTTCGACGAGAGGTACGCGTGGAGGAGCAGCGACGGAATCGCCACGATCAGGCCGTACTCGGTCGTGATCAGAGCCTCGGAGATGCCGCTCGAAAGCGTCTTCACGTCGCCGGTGCCGTAGATCGTGATGAGGCTGAAGGTGTTCATGATGCCCGTCACCGTGCCGAGGAGGCCGAGAAGCGGCGCCGCGGCTGCGGAGATCGCGACGAACGGCAGCATCGACTGCACCTTGAGCTGGGTGCGATGCATGACCTCGTACATGCTCTCCTCCATGATCTCGCGGCCCGAGTCCATGGTGGAGACGCCGGTCTCGAGCATGCGGCCGAGCGGGCCCGGCAGCTTCGCGGTGAGGGCGGCGGCCTTCGCGCGGTCGCCCGCGCCGATCGCCCGCAGCACCTCGCGCACGCGGCGCTCCGAGGGCATGCGCACGAAGAGCATCATCACCCACTTGAAGAGCGCCACGAGGAACGCTGCGCCGGCGAGGATGCCGATCGGCCACATGACGGGGCCACCCGCCTTGATGTGCTCCCAGAGCGTCTCCTCCGTCTCGGCGATGCGGTGGGCATTGCCGAGCGTCGGATCGAAGGGAAGGCCGCCGGTGCCGCTGGCGATGTAGGTCGACGCGGCCGCGCGCAGCTCGGGAGACTCGAACACCGTCACGTTCGGCTCGAGCGAGCCGAGGCGCTGCTCGACCGTACCGACGACGTTGCCGTCGGCGCTGCGGAAGAGCGCGGCGGGGCCAGCGAGGACGAAGGTGCCGGGGAGCACGCTTCCCGTCGTGTCGACGGCGGAGCCGTCGAATCGCGTGCCGTTGAACGCCTCGTGCAGCCGTTCGATGCTTGCGGCAAGCATGCGAGCCTGCGCGTCGAATCGCTGCTTCGCGGGGAGTTCGTCGTTCTCGGTGGCATCGCGCGTTGCCTCGAGATCCTTGCGCATCCGCTGGAGCTCGGTGATGTGGAGGCCCGACTCGAAGTTGCGCAGGTACTCGCCGAGGAGATTCGAGAGGTACGCGACCTCCTCCTCGCGCGACTTGATCTCGGCGGTGATCTTGGTGAGGTCGAGCGAGCGCGTGGCGAGCAGGTTCGTCGTCGCCTGGTACTTCTGCCGCGCCTTCACGAGCGCCTGCTCGAGGTCGCCGATCTCGCGCATCAGCGGGATCTTCTCCTCGGCCGTCTGCGCCCGGAATGCCGAAAGTTCGGCGAGGCTCGCCTCGAGCTTCGCCGCGATGTCCTGCGCGGCGGCGTCGAAGGTCGGCGGCGCCGACTGGGCGGGCGCGCTCGCCGCGGCGTCGGTCGTCTGCGCGCTGAGCGCCTGTGCCGCGCTCGCGGCGAGCGCGATCGCGACCGCGACCATTGCAGGCAGGCGGAGCATGCAATCAAGGCCGCGCATTCGCTGCGTGCCGCTGTGCTTGATGTCGTGCGTGGTGTTCATGTCGTGATCTCCTCGCGTCCTCTCTTCACTTCACCCCAAGCGGCACCGGCACGAACTCGGCCGGGTTCTCGTTCTTCAGGATCGCCACCACCTTCGCGATCTGCGGCGCGTACTCGTTCGCGGGCGTCCACGTCCAGCCGTTGTCACCCGCACCGCCGATACCGGCGAGCCGGCCACCGCCGCCCACGTAGTAGCCCTGCGCGAGTCCGAGGTAGACCGCCGTGACCTCGGCGCTCGAGCCATCAGGAAGCTTCCGCACCTCGCTCGTCACCGTGATCTCGCGGCTGAACTTGTTGACCTCGTTCACGATGCCGACGACGTTCTGGAACCGCGTCGAGAGCGCGAGCTCCGACTTCGCCGGGTCATCGGGAAGCCGCTGCGTCAGCGGACGGAGCTTCTCGCGAACTGGATCGGGCAGCCGCGTCACGAGTTCCTTCGTGCGCGTCTCGAGGGAGGCCGCGACGGCCGCGAGCTCGCCCGATGCCGCCTTCAGCGCATCGTTCCTCGCCACGAGATCCGCCGTCTTGCGATCCGCCTCGGTGACCGACTTCTCGGCGTCGGCGATGCGACCATCGACTTCCCCGACCTCGCCCTTCAGCATCTCGGCGCGAGAGACGAGCATGTCCTTCGCGAGCACCCAGTCGCGCTTCTCCTCGGAGAGGAGCCGACGGCTCTCGACCCACTTCTCGAGCGTCTCGCGCGTCGACTCGATGCGCGCGGCGACGTCGGCCGGGGTGGCGGCGGGCGTCGCGGTCGCGCTCGACGGCGCGGG
>JAJTGL010000084.1 GCA_021297795.1 Planctomycetaceae bacterium | reverse complement strand
GGCGTCGATCGCTCGATCGCACGACTCACGCGCGCCGTCGCGATCGCCGAGTCGACGCGAGCGACGCTCGCCGCAGATCGGCATCGCGCCGCGTACGCCGCGCTCGGCGTGCGCGCCTACGAGGATCTCGCCCTCGACCTCCTCGCGCGTGGCGATGCGACGAGCCTCGAGAAGGCGTTCGAGACGACCGAGCGCGCGCGCAGCCGCACGCTGCTCGAGGCGATGCTGCGCGCGATCGACCGGGCTGGTTCGCCGACCACGACAGTCGGTTCGTCCTCGCGGGAACTCGCCGCGCTGCGTGCACGGCTCTCCGCACTGCACGCCGCCGGACCGCGACCCGATGCGGCCGGCGAACGACGCGGACCGGCCATCTCCACCACGCTCGACACGATGCACGAGACCGAGCGCGCGATCGACGACGTGATCGCGCGTCTCGAGAACGCGCGCGGCCTCGGTGCGCTGCTCGCGGCTCCGCTCGACGCCCCGGCGATCCAGGCGCGTCTCGGCGAGGGCGACGCGCTGATCTCCTACTTCGCCTCGGGCGACGAGCTGCTCGCCTTCACCGGGACCGGCGAGAGACTCGGATGCGTGCGCGCGATCGCGCCGATGTCGGAAGTCGCTCCGCTTGTCGAGAAGTTCCTCTATCTCCTCCGCGAAGGAGCGCGACGCGGCGATCCGGACGCCGATGCGCGCGCGATCCACGCGATGTCGCGCGCGATCGCCGGTGCCGTGGTCGCACCGGTTCTGCGCGCCGCACCGGAGCTGCGCGACGCGCGACGCCTCTGCATCGTTCCATGCGGTGCGCTGCACGCTTTGCCCTTCGCGCTGCTCGACGCGGGTGACGGGCCGCTCGTCGTCCGTCACGAGATTCAGGTTGCGCCAAGCGCGAGCATCGCCTGCGCACCGGTGCGCGCCGGCACACGCACGCGCGCCGCCGTGATCGCCTTCGCGGACGGCGCCGCGCCACTCATCGACGAGGAAGCGGCGCGCATCGCCGCGATCCTCGGCTGCGGTGCACTCTCGGGAGAGCGCGCGACGCGCGAGGGCCTTCGCGATGCGATCGCCGGCGCGAACGTCGTGCACCTCGCCTGCCACGGTCGCTTCGTGCCGTCGCTTCCCTCCGCCAGCGGGCTGCGCCTCGCCGACGGCTGGCTCCCGCTTCGCGACATTGTCGACCTCCGGCTCGACGCCGACCTCGTCTTCCTCTCCGGTTGCGAGACGGGACGGCATGCCGTCGACGCGGGCGAAGAGCTGAGCGGTCTCGCACGCGCCTTCCACGCGGCGGGTGCGCGCCGCCTCGTCACCACGCTGTGGTCGGTCCGAGATGCTGCGGCGCTCGCGGTGGCGGAGGGCTTTCACACGTCGCTCCGCGCGGGAAGTCGGCCATCTGCGGCCCTTCGCGATTCCATGCTTGCCTTGCGTCACGAGTCGCCGCATCCTTCGTGGTGGGCGCCCTTCGCCGTTTCGGGAGTCCTCTGATGCGCTTTCACTGCACCAACATCCTCGCGGCCGGGGTCATCGCCAGCGCAGCGTTCGGCGGAGGAAATCCGTCCGAGCCGGTCGTCCCGGGTGAACTCATCCTGCGCGCCGATACGTCCGCCGCGCTCACGACCGCGCTCGCGGCACTCGACGTCGACTTCTCGAACATCGCGGTGATCGACCAGATCGACGGTCGTCCCATCTACCTGATCTCCTACGGCCTGACCGCCGCGCAGACCCCGGGAGACGTGTCGGCGGTCATCGACGATCTCATCGCCGCGGGCACGATCCCCTGGGGCGAGCTCAACTACATCGGTCAGACCGGCGAGGGCAAGACCGACAGCCTCTGGCTCTCGGGCGTCGGCTTCGGCGCGCAGACCTTCGCGAACCAGTACGCGGTGCCGCTGCTCGGCGTCGAACTCGCCCACAAGCGCTCGCGCGGCGCAGGCGTCGTCGTCGCCGTGATCGACACCGGCATCGACCCGATGCATCCTGCGCTCGGTGGTCGCGTGTCGCCCGCCGGTGCGAGCTTCGTGGTCGGATCGGCGACGAGCAACGACATCGGCGACGGCATCGACAACGATGGCGACGGACTCATCGACGAACAGGTCGGCCACGGGACTTTCGTCGCTGGCCTTGTCCACCTCGTCGCGCCGGAGGCGACGATCCTCCCGGTGCGCGTCCTCGACAGCGACGGCAACGCGGGTACCTATCAGATCGCGCGCGCGCTCGCGTGGGCGATCGACCGCGGCGCGCACATCGCGAACATGAGCCTCGGCGAGACCTATCGATCGCAGGCACTCGAGGATGTCGTCGGCGAGGCCGAGACGCGCGGCGTCGCCGTCTTCGGTGCGGCAGGCAACTCGAACATCGACGATCCGCGCGAGTTCCCGGCGTGCGATGGCGCCGCCACCGGCGTGAGCGCGTTGGACTGGTTCGACATCAAGGCGTCGTTCTCGAACTTCGGCGACCGCATCGACCTCGCCGCGCCTGGCGACACACGGGTCGTGAAGGGTCAGCCCGATCCCTCGAAGTCGATCGTGGGTCCGCTCCCCGGAGGCGGCTACGGTGCGTGGAAGGGCACGAGCTTCGCGACGGCATTCGTGTCGGGTACCGCGGCGCTCGTCCGCGCACAGCATCCCGAGTGGCCCTCCGCGGCCGTGCCGGCGAATCTCATCCGCGCGACGCTTGCCACCACGCTTGGCTCGACGGGCATTGCGATCGACGCCGCGAACCCCTCGTACGCAGGCCTGCTGGGACAGTCGCGCATCAGCGCGATCGGCGCCGTGGATGCCGGTCCGCTCGCGCCACCGCTCGGCGACCTCGACCTCGATGGCGACGTGACCGCGGCCGATCTCTCGCTCCTTCTCGAGGCGTGGGGTCCGGCGGCACCCGGCACACGCGCGGACCTCGATGCAAGCGGCGACGTCGGCGCCTCCGACCTCTCGCTCCTCCTCTACGGCTGGTGAACGCGCGTCGATCGCGTACATTCCGCGACATGCACGACACAGCGCGCGCACTCAAGTGGGACCGTCGCTTCCTTGAACTCACCGACGTCATCGCACGCTGGTCGAAGGACCCCTCGCGAGGCGTCGGTGCCGTGATCGTCAGCCCTTCGAGGCAGATCGTGGCGACGGGTTTCAACGGACTCCCGCGCGGGATCGAGGACCGGCCCGACCGGCTCGAGCGCCCGGTGAAGTACGACCTGATCGTGCACGCCGAAATGAACGCGATCGTCCAGTGCGCGCGGAACGGCGTCACGCCGGTCGGCGCGACGATCTACACGAGCTTCGCTCCGTGCGTCCACTGCACGCTGTCGATCATCCAGTCGGGCATCGTGCGCGTGGCGACGTACCGGTCGGGCTCCGGAGACGAGCACTGGGAGGCGAGCTTCGCGAAGTCGCGCGAACTGCTCTCGGAGTCGGGCGTCGAGTACGTCGAGCTGCCGCGCGCGTGACGCTCCCGTCACTACCCCGGGACCGCGCCAGGATCACTTCGCCTCGATGCCGAGCTCTCGAGCGGTGAACGTGCGGTTTCGACCCTTCGTCTCCTCGCGCACCTTCGCGACCAGCGCGGGCTCCACGGCCGACGCCGAGTTCCCCCATGCGCTGCGCACGTAGGTGAGCACGGCGGCGATCTCGTCATCGGTGCGAAGCGGTGCCGCGGGCATGACCTGGTTGTAGGTCTGCCCGTCGACCGAGATCTTGCCCTCGAGTCCGTGCATCACGATCTTGACGAGCGCGCGCGGAGCGGCGGGTACACCGGCGGCAGGCCGCGACCGTTCGCCTGATGGCAGCTCATGCAGTTCGAATACAGGCGCTTGCCGAACTCGGCGAAGGACATCTCCTCGGCGCGCGCGATCTTCGGCGCGATGAAGGCGACATCCTCGCGCCCAGGCCAGAAAAGATTGCGATCAACGGGCGTCGCGAGAGCGAGTTCGGCGGGTGGCTTCGAGAGCATCGCGAACCAGCCTTCGGGCTCGCAGGAGGCGATGAGCTGGACAGGCTCCTTCGATGAAAGCCGCTGGCGCGCCGCCACGCGCTCAATCATCGCTTTCGCAAGCCACGGTCGCTCGTTGGCGACGGCCGAGGCGCGTGCGAGCACAAGGGAGAGCGTCGCCGGCGACGGTACGCCATCGCCATCGTCGAGGAGCGCGTCGGTCAGTTCGGCGGCGAACGCGCGCGGACCGACGCCATCCTCCGCAAGGACGCGGCCGTCGCGGATCGAGGCGAGCAGTTCGCCTTCGATGCCCGCCATCACCGCGATCGACGCACTGCGCATTGCGCGCGAGGCGACGTCGCGTTGAAGCGCGGGTTCGAGGATCGCAAGTCGAAGCGGTGGATCAAGTCTGCTCGATGAGAGCACGGCCTGCACGCGCACCCCGGCATCGTCGTCGTCGATCGCACGCGCGAGGAGCGATGCGAGGCTCACGCTGTCGAGCGTGCGTTCAGCCGCGCGAAGTGCATGCACGCGCAGTATCGGTTCTGCGGAAGCGAAGACCGCGCCGACCGTCTCCGGATCGAGCGCGCCGCAACCGGCGAGCGTCCAGAGAGTCTCGAGTGCGGGAACGGATGACGTCGCCGAGAGCAGTCCCGCATCCGGCGACGCGAGCACCGCGCGCATCGCGTCGATCGCCTTCGCGTCGCGCCGCTCGACCAGCAGACGACGTGCCGTCGAACGAACGGGCTTCTCGGTCGAGGCGAGCAGCGGCACAAGTTCCTCCGACGAAAGCGCGGCGAGGTTCCTCGGCGTGTCGTCGGCGTGCAGCCCGTCCTTCGGCACGATGCGCCAGATGCGGCCCATGTCGAGCGGCTGCTCGAGTCCGCGCTCCTCGACCTGCTTCCGCAGGAAGCTCGTCATGAACATGCGATGCTGCACCACGCCGCGGTAGATGTCGGCGAGGTAGATCGCGCCGTCGGGTCCGGCGGCCGCGAAGACAGGACGGAAGCGCTCGTCGGTCGACGTGAGGAACGAGGCATCGCCATCCGCAGGCGTCGCGACGATGCGGCCGTCGCGCTCGGAAAGCCGGTAGCGGTGCACGAGGTTTCCGACGGGCTCGCAGATCAATGCGCAGCCATCCATGTCGGTCGTCATCGCGACACCCTCGTGGATGTGCGGGCTGCACGCACCGGTGAAGTTCGCGAGACGGCCATCCTTCAGCACGCCCTTTTGGTAGCCGCGATTGACGCCGGGCGTGAGGTGCGACGGATGGACGCGCATGTCGGTCGCCGCGCGCGCGGGCACACCGTCGAACGACTTCTGCGACGGATGCAGCGCGGCGTAGTGCTTCGGTACGAGGACGCGCGATTCATCGGCGCGGCCGTCGTTGTTCGTGTCGCGCACGAAGAGGAGATGCGGCGGCTCGATGACGAGCAACCCGTCGCGCCAGTGCGCGATGCCGCGCGGCATGACGAGGCCGTCGAGGAACACCGTCGCGCGATCCATCCGGCCGTCGCCGTCGGTGTCCTCGAGCACCTTGATGCGCCCGAGCGGCTCGTCCTCGCCGGCGCCATCGGCATCGCGCATGTAGCCGCGCATCTCGACGACCCAGAGGCGCCCGTCGGGACCGAAGCGGAACGCGACCGGCGCCTCGACGAGCGGCTCGGCGGCGACCAACTCGATGCGGTAGCCGTCGCGGATCGCAAACGTCGCCTGCTCGGCGGCGGCATCGAGCGCGGGCGACGCGCTCGTGCGCCACTCGGCCGGCAGTTCGGGCTGCGTCTCGCCCGCGCGGTCGCCGTTCTGCGCCAAGGCGTTCGAAGCACCGATCAGCGGGATCGATGCGAACAGGACGGACGTGATCGATCGCGGACGCATCGCCGCACTGTATCGCAGCGCGCCCGCGATCCGAAGCGCCGGGGCTGCCGATCGTACCGGATCGATGCGCGGGGAGACACCCGCGCGAGCGTCGGCTTCGACATCACTTCAGCTTGTCGAAGTGTTGGTGCGCCTGCTCGGGGCCGAGGGCCTTCTGTCCCATGTCGGCGATCAGTTCCTGTCCGTCCTCCGAGACGAGGAAACGGAGAAACTGCCGTGCCGCCGGCGAGAACGCCTTCGGATCGTCCACGTAGTAGATGCGCATTGACCTCGCGAGCGGATATCGGCCCGAGCGGATGTTCGCCTCGGTCGGCGCCACAAAGCCGCTGCCGTCGAGGGCCTCAACCTCAAGCTGGCGGACGCGCGCCGCCTCGAAGTACGCGCTGCAGTAGCCGATGGCGAGTGGATCAGTGGCCACCGCCTGCACCACGCTCGACGCGACCGGTTCCTCGTTCACGCTCGTCCGGAAGGGGCCGCCGTCGAGCACGATCTCGGACACGATGCCGTTCGATCCGGTCCCCGGACCCATGCCGAAAAGATCGATGCGCTCGCCGGAGAGCTTCGTGTCGCGCACGCCGACATCGCCCCAGACGACGGCGGGTCCGCCACCGCGGCGACGCTCGCGGCCGAAGACGCGGTCGAGGTCCTTGAGCGAGATGCGCGTCAGGGGATTCGCTCGGTTCACGCAGATCGCGATCGCGTCAACCGCGACCTCGACGTACTCGACCTTCGCGCCGCGCGCCTTCTCGATCTCTGCGATCTCGGCGGGCCGCATCGCGCGGCTCATCGGCGCGAGATCCGCCTTCCCCTCGGCAAGCGCCTTCGGTCCGGCGCCCGAACCCGAGCTCTCGACGATGAGTTCGATGCCAGGCTGCGCGTCGCGGATCGCGGTGCGCACCGTGTTCAGCATGAGACCGACCGACGAACTGCCGACGCATCGCACCGATCCCGTGATCGAGCGATCCTCGATGAATCGCGGATACGGGCTCGCGTCGACGTCCTTCGCGGGATCGTCCGCGGCCTCATCCTGATCCGAGGCGCCTTGCACGGCGGGTGCCGTCGGTGGCGACGGCGATGGAGCGACCGTCGCATCCTGCGGTGCGCCGGCAAGCGAGGCGAGCGCGAGCATTCCCGAAACGATCAGCGCGATGTTCATGCCGCACCTCCCTTCATCGACCTCGTCCCCCCGCGCGCGCCCGTCGCCCGGTAGGCGAAGAGGAGCGCGAAGCCAAGCACGACGATGCCGGCCGCGATCGCGCCGACGAGATAGACCACCCGCGTGACCATGTTCTCGAGACTCTCGATGCGCTGCTCGGTCGCCTGGGTCACCTCGTCGATGAGGCCCTTCACCGACTTCGATCCCGCAAGCGAGTCCGCGTTCTCGAGCAGCCTGTTCGCCTCGCCGAGCGCAACCGTCGCATCGCCGAGCATCTTCTGGTAGTCGGCGATGTCGAACGGCTTCGCAGGCGGCGCGTTCGGATCGGGTGGAACCGGCGGCCCCTTGATCTCGGCCACCTTCCCGAGCAGGCGCTCGGAGGTCTCCACGAGCTTCTGCACCGCGTCGAGGGTCGGCTGCGCCGCCTCGAGCGTCTTCTGCGCATCGCCGAGGATCGGCGAGACGCCCTCCGCGATCGCGCGCGCGTCGGCGGCGGCCTTCGCGGCCTCGCCCGCGATCGCGTTCACCTGACCAAGCGCCGAATCGATGTCCTTCTGACGGCGGTCGATCTCGGCGAAGATCGCGGTGCGTTCCTCGGCGACGATCTTCGGCACGTCGGCCGCAAGCTGCGTCACGGTCGCACCGAGCGATTCCACCGACTTCGACACTCCATCGAGGTTCGCCAGCGCGCGCTTCGTCTCCTCCTTCGCCAGCATCTCGTCGGCGAAGGCCTGTGTCTGCCAGTTGGCGAGCGTCGGCATGCGCTTCGCGAGGTAGAAGATGCGCTCGCCGAGCTTGCGGTACGCGACCGACTCGTCGATCGCCTGGTTGAGCGGCTGGAAGAGTCCGCCGCCCGAAGCGACGTCGCGGATGAGGCCTTCGCCGCGCTGCTCGGCGAAGTCGTCGAAGCGCACGAAGCTCGTGTCCTCGACGCCACGGTTGTCGCGCCGCCACGAGGCGATCATGAAGTCGAGCGCGGCGAGCTGGTCGGGCAGGAAGACGCGCGACGCGATGCGCCAGATCTCCTCGCGCGCCTGGCGGAGCGAGGAGACCAGCGGCTCGGCGCGCTCCGGTCCGAACTCGCGCGTGGCGCGGTCGTCGTCGATCCACACCTGGCTCGTGAGCGTCACCATGATGGTGAGGTCGAGCACCTGCGAGAACGGATCGCCGTTGGTCACGATGTCGTACGCGCTCGTCGTCGACTCGACGAGGAACCGCTGCGCCGTCGCGCGTGCCCGCGCATCCGGGTTGTTCTTGACGATCGCGGCGACCGCGTCCTCCATGAGCGTCCGGTAGCGGTCCGCGAAGGCGTTCGTGATCTCGTCGAGCTCCTCGGAGCTGATCTTCTCGCTTGCGGCACTGCGGCTGAAGTCGGTCGATCCGGTGACCGGCTTCTCGCGCCGGGGCGCCGCACGGGTTCCGGGCGCGAGGCAGCCGGCGGCGAGTACCGACGTGGTCAGCGCGAGGGAAAGGAGGACTGTCGTGCGTCGCATGGTGATGCCTGAGGTCGATGAGTTTCAGATCGATCAGAACGTGAACTGGAGCTGCGTGCGAATCACCCATTCGCCACCGAGGGTGTCGCCATCCTCCTCGGTGTAGTTGGGAAGCCAGTCCGCACCGCTCGCGGCGAAGTCGACGAGAGGCGTGAACGCGTAGCCGAAGTCGCCGCTGATCTTGACTCGGTTCTTGACGCCGGCCGGCCACCAGTTGGCGCCGACGGTGAGGAGGCTGAGCTCGTCGCCATCCGCCTCGAGCGTGCCCGGTGCGGTGCGGAACTTGTCGGTGTCGCTGTTGCCGACCTCGTAGCGCAGGAAGCCCTCGACCGTCTCGGTGAGGAAGTAGCCACCCTGCGCGACGGCGCCCCACTGCTGGAGTTCGTCGGAATCGCCGCCGCCGCGCACCGGCTGCGCCTCCTGCAGCGACACGTCGCGGTAGACGCCGTAGGCGAAGAGGTTCGCACCGCCGAAGTCCACGCGTGCGTCGGCGGTCACGCTCCACATCACGTCGGGCGTGGCTCCGTCGGTGCCCGAGATCGCATCGACCTGCTGGGCGTAGGCCGCGACTCCGAAGAGCGCCGCCGCCTCCTCGCCGCGGTAGCTCTGCATGTCCTTGAACTGCTTCCACTCGCCGCCGGTCTTCGCCTCGACGCGACCGATGAAGGCGTAGTCGGTCTGCACGGCGTTGAAGCCGGTGTTCTGCGAACCCGGGATGCCGAGCGCGGAGCCGGCGTTCAGTTCCGACGCCGATCCACCGACGATGCTGTACGGAGCGCTGCCCGCGGCGGCGAGCTCGCTGCCGTAGAAGCCCTCGACGCGCACGACGTCCGACTCCCACGCAAGGCGCATGCCCTGCGGCCGGCCGACCGTGAAGAACGTATCGACGAGCGAGCGCTCGACCGCGAGGAGACCCGTCGCCGAGTCGATCGACTCGCGCAGGAACGGTCCCTTGAACTGTCCGACGCGGAGGTTGAATCCGTTGTCGAACCGCTTCTCGATCAACGCATCGGAGAGCAGCGCGGCGCCGCCGGATCGCGCGAACTCGAACTTCACCTCGTAGTACCACGACGGATCGACCACCGTGCCGGAGAAGGTCATGCGCATGCGGCGGATCTCGAAGCCCCACGCATCCTCCTCGGTCGCGTCGGATGGCGAGCCTTCCGCCTCGTCCACCGCGCCGATGTCGCGGGCCGAGTACGCCCAGCGGACCTGCATCTCGCCCTTCATCTGCATCGTGTAGTTGCCGTCGGCGCTCGCGAGGAAGAAGCCCTTCTTCGCGTCGTAGCCGGCCGTCGCGCCATCGGCGAGCGACGCGCGCGCTCCCGCATCCGCGAGGACATCCGTCACGATCGCGCGGACTTCCGCGGCACGCTGCTCGGTCAGCCACGCGGCGTCGCCGCCTTCGGCGACGCGCTGCTCGAGCGCACCGACCTTCTCGGCGAGCGCCGCGTTCGACTCCTTGAGTCGCTCGATCTCCTCGAGCGCGCGTCGGAGATCGCCGCAAGCACGGCGGCGGTGATCGGCATGGCGAAGAGCACTGACGTCATCCTGTCTCCAATCTGATCGATCTGGTTCGTCGCCCGGGTCAGGCGCCGACCGCCGTCGTGTTCCCTCGGCTTCTCTCCTCTGTCCTCGATCCCTGTCCGAGCACCGTCTCGCGCACGACGTAGGGCTTCACGCCGCCGATCGCGTTGTTCGCATCGCTCAGGAGTTCGAGCACGAACCCCATCGCGAGGAAGAAGAGCGCCGCGAGAAAGAACATGATCGCGATGAGAAACGGCGGTCGCGTGCCCATCGGAACCGACTCGCCCATGCCGAAGACGTCGCGGAACTTCTCCCACAGCAGCCACGGCATCACAATGCAGTCGACGAGGAGCAGCATCACCCCGATCCGGCCGAAGAGATAGAGCGGGCGCGCCTTGAAGCTCGACTGAAAGCCGAGCATCAGGATGTCGAAGATCACGTCGAACGTGCGGCCGATCCCGTAGTGGCTCTTGCCCGCGAACCGAGGCTGGCACTCGATCTCGAGCTCGCTTGTCGCGCCACCGCGCATGTGGACGAGCGCCGGAAGTAGCCGGTGATGACCAGGCCGCAGACGCAGCGAGCGCGCCATCGGGCCGTCGAGCGCCTTGAAGCCGCCCATGTCGCGGATCTCGCAGCCAGTCACGCGACGGAGCAGCCAGTTCGCGATCTTGCTCGGGATGAGCTTGAGTACCTTTGATTCGGATCGGTTCTTCCGCGCGCCCGACACGAGCTGGTAGCCCTGCTCAAGCCGGTCGATGAGCAGGTGGATGTCCTCCGGCCGGTGCTGAAGGTCGCCGTCGGTGACGACGACCATGCGGCCCGAGGTCGCCTGGATCCCCGCGTAGAGCGCGCTGCATTGGCCGACGTTCCGCGCAAGCAGGATCGCCTTGAGCGCCGGATAGCGCATGGCTCCCTCACGCAAGAGCGCCTCTGTGCGATCGGTCGATCCGTCCGACACCACGACGATCTCGTACGGACGCCCGAGCGCGGACAGCGCGGCGTCGGTGCGACGCAGGAACTCCTCGACGCAGAGCTCCTCGTTGTAGACGGGAGCCACGACGGAGATGTGGATGTCGGTGGCGTGCTCGGCGCGCATGCGTGCAGGACGTTCGTTCAGTCGAGCGTGTCGAACCCTGTCAGCGTCCACCCGTGTTCGATGGCGAGCGCACGCCACGGATCCTCGAGCAGACTGCGGAGCTCGGGTTCCCAGAGCGCCGCGACGCGCATCCTACCGAAGCCCTCGGGCAGCGCGGGGTCGCCACGGTGCGGCCGACCGGGATGGCACACGATCTCGACCACCTCCGAGGTGGCCACCTCTCGTTCGCCCGCATCCAACCGATCGATGGTCGCACGAACGAACGCCTCGCTCGTGAAACGCGCCCCCTGCTCGGCGATGCCCCAGACGCGGTCGGCGCACCGGATGCCCGCCGGCGGATGCGCTCGCTCGCACCAGGCGCGCAGGAGCGCGCGCCGGAGCCACGCGGCGCCGAATGCCGGGTTGCCGCGCGCCTCGACGCTGCGACGCACCCACGCGATGCCGGCTTCGCGCGCGACCTCGCAGGCGATCGCGAAGAGGCCAGGCAGGCAGTGCGTGTGCTTCTCGCCGTCGACATGCGAGAGTTCGAGTCCATGCTCGCGGAGCCGCGCGATCTGACGCGACCACTCGAGGCGAAGCTCGTCGTGCCGGATCGTTCCCCGCAGCGCGCGGGTGGCGAAGCGCGCGAAGCTGCCGAGGAACAGGCCATCGTCGCCGACGAGCGATCGGACCTCGCGCGCGGGCGAGAGCGGCCTGCCGCGCAGGACGTTGAGATGCGCACCCATCGAGACGCCGCGCACCGGGCGCACCGCCGCGAGATCCGGGCCGTTCGCCATCACGCTCGCGCTCGTCACCGTGCCGAGCGCCGCGCACTCCTCGACGGCGCGCCGCACCGCGGGATGCATGCCGAGATCATCGACGTTCACGATGACGCGGAGCGGAGTGCGCGCGGTCACGTCGTTCACCAGAAGACCTGTCCGCCCGAGTCGATCGTGAAGATCCGCTCGAGCCGCGACGAACCGTCCTCGACGAGCCAGTAGAGACCGTCGGGCGCCAGCCCCTCGAATGCGCGGGTCTCCTCGCCCTTCTCGCGACGACCCACGCTGCTCCACGCGCCACTTCGCCAAACGAACAGCTCGTACGAGGCATCCGGCTTCACGACCGTGCGCGCCTTGATGCGGCCGGTGTCGGGGTCCTGGATGTCGGGCTTCGTGGTCGAGGCCGTGAGCGATGCCTCGGCCGCTCCCTTCGCCGCAAGCTCGTGCACGATGCCGTCCGCATCGACGACGAACGGCGCACCCGCAGGCACGTCCGCACCGGCGACGTGGAACATCGGCAGGTAGCAGATGTTCCGGCCGATCGCGTCGAAGCGCACGCACTTGCCGCCCATCGGCGCGTCCTCGATGCGACCCCAGTGGATCGGTCGCCACGCGCCGCCGTTGAAGACCGCGATGTACGCGAAGCGATGACCCTCGGGTGGCGCGGCGAGCATCACCGTGACGTCGCTCACGGGCTGGTACTGCGCGGTCACGTCGATGTAGTGCGTGCCCGAGAGCCAGCGCGGCACGGTCTCCTCGTCGCGCTTGATCGCGCCAAGGCTCGTCTCCTGATGCGCGAAGGTCTTGCGATAGACCTTCGCCGCGCGACCGGCCAGACCCGCGCGACCCTGACCCTTCTCGTCGAGCACGACCTCCCATGCGTGGTTGTTGTCGCTGGCCGCCCACCACGGCGTGTAGTCGCTCGCGCACATCGTGGCGACCGACCTCATGCCGAACGAGACCATGTTGGTGATGTCCTCGCAGCGACCGCGCCTCTCCTCGCACATCTCGGTCCAACCCTGGTCGGTCGGATGCACGTAGTAGAGATCGCTGAAGGCGACCCACGGATGCACGGTCGCGCGCACCTTCTCGCCCACCGCGCGCACGTCCACGAGACCCGCATCGCGCATCTCGCGCACGAGCGGCTCGAGACGCTTCGCCGCCGGCGCGCGCCAGGGTTCGAGCGGTTCGTTGCTGCCGCGATAGGGCAGGATGTGCTCGCGGAACGCGTCGTACGAGATCGACTTCGCCCACGGCAGGCTGCGCCAGGCATCGAACGCGCCCTCGAGATGCGCCGAGAGGGTGTCCGCGCGCGCATGCTCGAGGTCCGACAGGAACTCGACCTTGCGGAAATCGGCGCCCGGGTGCGACTTCTCGATCTCGGCGAGTCGCGCCTGCGCCTCGCCGAGCGACGCGAAGGCGAGCGCGTTGAAGCCGATTTCCTTGCCGTCGCGGTCGCAGAGCTCGATGCGCGCGAAGCCGTGGCCATCCATGTTCGCGACCAGCCAGCGTGCACCGTCGCGCTTCTCCGGATCACCGGACGCGTCGTAGGTCGACAGGAAACGCTCGATCTCCGCGCGATTCGACCCGGACTTCCGGAGCGCCTCCTCGATGCGCGTGTCGAGGTCGCTCGTCCCGGGCATCGTCTCAGGCATCGACGCCGATGCGGTCACGACGAGGACGAGCGGAAGCGAGGCGACGAGACCGCGGAGATTCGCAAGGGACGAACGCATGCCGGCGATTGTCCCGGGCATCGGCGCGCACCGCAAGGTTCAGGGGAGCGAAGACGTCGCACGGTCAATCGCCGACGAAACGCACGCCGAACTCGCAGCTACCGTGCGAAGCGTCCGCAGGCTTGCGGACCGACCAGACCACCAGCACGTCGAGATCGACCGCCGTCCGATCCGGGAGGATCTGCACCGCCCGTCCGACGCGGCCGACGGGTACCTCGTGATCCGAGTGGAGGCGGAAACCGCCGAGGCTCATGTCGAGGACGGCATGGGTCTCGCACGCACCGGCTCCGTCGCGCCAGGCGACGACGACGCGGGCGGGGAACGGGGCGCGCTCGGACCGACGCCGCTCGGCTCCGTTGGGACCCGGGGCAACGGCATGGCCTCCGGGAACGGAACCCGCCGCTCCTTCCAGCGTCGGTGCATGGCTCGGGTTTGAGACGTCGCGTGCTCCCATGGACTCCTCCCTTGTACGATCGAGATCGCGACTTCCCTCAGGGAACTTCCCCATTTCGCGCAAATGACGGGCGATTCCATTTGCGCCCATCCCGCTCACCGGTTGTCCGATCGGTCGACCTGACTCCATTTCGGGTCGAGGAACAGACACCTTTTGCCGATAACGGAAGCACATGGAAGCCCGCGCCCAACCCGACGCCAGCACCGCACCGACGCAGGCAACGCAGCCTGCAGCGGACGGTCTCGTCGACGTCGAGGCGATCCTGCGCGAGGTCGAGGCTCTGGCGGGAATCGCCGCGAAAGAAGCGATCGGAGCGACCGACTCCGCGACTTCACCGACGGCGTCCGCGAGCGAGTCGAGCACTTCGCACGCGGTGTCCGGTCCTGTCGGCACGACACCCACGGCGATGTCCTCGACGACGGCGACGATGGGTGCGAACCTCGACGTCGCGGCGCTCGAACGCGAGATCGAGTCGCTTCTGCGCGGAACGAACGCGAGCGATCCGGTAACCACCGCTCCGGCTCCGACCGAGGTCGCCATGGTGTCGGAGGCCCCGCAGGTGGTCGAGGACGGCGACGCCGGACCTGCGACCGAGTCGGCGCCTGTCCACGACGACGTGCGAACCGCCGCCTTCTCGATCCCATCGGTCGATCCGATGCTGCGCGAGCTCGAGGAGATCCTCGACGACAGCAACGACGCCGTCCTCCGCCAGGCCGACGGATCGATCGATCGCGCGCTCGACACCGTGTTCGATCCGCGCGCGTTGAGCGGACAGGAGGAGGAGGTCAACCGCGCGCTCATCGAGGCGTTCGGAACGAGCCGCCGCTCGACCTCCGCCTTCGCAGGCCCGCCGGCGGTCGTCACGAATCCAGTGCCGCGCTTCGAAGGGATCTCTCGCGCCGTGCCGCCCGAGCTTGCCTCGGAATCGACCGGACCGTCGGGCGCGGCCACCGGAACGTCGAAGGGACCGACCCGCACCTTCGAGGAGATCGCGGCGAAGTCGATCGCGCGTCCGACGAATGCCGAGTACGCGGGCGAAACTCCGTTCGAACCGGCGTTTCCCACGGTGCCGCCGCTTGCGGCGACGGAGACCGCGGCCACGCCGGTCGCCGAGAGCATCTCCGCGCGCGCCACCGATGCGGTCGGCGCGACCGAGACTCCCGCGCCCGTGGCACCGATGGTTCCCGCTCCCGCACCGGCCGCGAAGGCGCCCGTCACGATGACATCCCCCGTCATCGAGCCGGCAACGGAGATCGCGGCTCCTGCGGCGAAGCGACGAATCTCGCTCGCACCGCTCTTCCGACGCGCCGCTGGACTCCTCTCGTCGGTCGCGCTTCTTCCGCTCCAGCTGTGCGCCCTGCCGATGCGCGCCGTGCCCGCCGCGGCGCGCGGCTACGTCGGCATCGCCGCCATCTCGATGACGCTCTGGGTCCCCGTGGCGTGGTGGATGGCGCAGCGCTCCGCAAGCGCGCCCGGCATCGGTCGCGTCGAGTTCCCGGTGGCCCCATCGGAGAATCACGCCGCGGCGGAATCCGCCGAAGCGAGCGATGGAGGCGACGCGTCCGACAGCGCGGCGCCCGACGCCTCCGCATCGACCGGCGCCGCGCATCACTGAACTCGACGTGTCACCGCTGCGTGCGGCCGCCGCGACCCTGCTCGATGAGCGCGCGCATCGACTCGTGCGTCTCCTTCGCGGCACCGGACAGCATCGCCGCCTGCTCCTCCGCGTGGTAGCTCGAACGGACGAGCGGCCCCGATTCGCACACCTTGAATCCGCGCGAGAGCGCCTCGCGCCGGTACATCGCGAACTGATCCGGATGCACCCAGCGGTCGATCGGCAGGTGATTGCGCGTGGGCTGCAGGTACTGGCCGACCGTGATGATGTCGGCATCACTCGCGGCGCGGACGTCGTCGAGCAGCTCGAGCACCTCGTCGTCGTGCTCGCCGATGCCGACCATGATGCCGGTCTTGGTGACGAGACCGCTTCGCTTGAACTGCGCGAGCACGGCGAGCGAGCGCTCGTACTTCGCCTGTGGCCGCACCGCCGGGTGCATGCGCTTCACCGTCTCCATGTTGTGCGAGATGATCTCGGGCCGGGCATCGCACACGGTCTGGATCGCCTTCTCGTCGCCCTGGAAGTCGCCGACGAGGATCTCGACCGACATGTCGGGGCATGCGTCGTGCACGCGGCGGATCGTCTCGGCCCAGATGGCGGCGCCGCCATCGGCCAGTTCGTCGCGGTTCACGCTCGTGATGACGACGTGCTTGAGACCCATCAGCGCGAGCGACTCGGCCACGCGGCGCGGCTCGTCGAGGTCGTACACCGGGGGCTTGCCCGTCTTCACGTTGCAGAAGCCGCAGGCGCGCGTGCACGTGTCGCCGAGGATCATGATCGTCGCGGTGCCTCGGCCCCAGCACTCGCCCATGTTCGGGCACGACGCCTCCTGGCAGACGGTGTGCAGGCGATGCTCGTCGATGATCTTCTTCAGACGCTCGTAGCCCTCGCCGCCCGGCACGCGTGCGCGAAGCCAGTCGGGCTTGCGCTGGACGCGCAGGTGATGCGCCTCCGCCTCGCGGTTGTTGATGACGAGCCCCGCGAGATCGAGCCGGGAGGCTCCCGTCGCGCGCTGCGTGTCTCCGCCCAGCGGACGCGGATGGCGCGCGACGGTCCGCGCGATCGCGTCGGGCGAGGGCGCACCGGTGGGCGCACCGGTGGGCGCAGCGGACTTGTCTTCGGTTCCGGACATCGAGGGGCCAGTGTAGGTTGCGCGAAGTCGGTTCGTCGGTCCAACGATGGTGGGAAGCGCGACGTTGGCTCGTTGTGCGTGCGTTCCCGCTCCCATGCGGACGCAGCGCATCATCCCCCGCATGGTTTTCAGACGCTGCGACCGCAGGCTTCTCGCACGGGCCGCGCCCCGTCGCGCCCGCATGGGCACCCGTGGCCGTAGACTGTGGCCGTAGACTGCGGCCGGACCATTTCATGACGATCACCAGCACGACGCGCACGACCCCCGCCACCGAGAACCCGCACCGCACCGCGCGCCTCGCGAACGGCCTCGAGATCCAGGCCGAGGTCGACCCGCTCGCGCACACCGCGGCCATCGGCTTCTTCGTGCGCACCGGTTCGCGCGACGAGCCAGCGTCCATCATGGGCGTCTCGCACTTCCTCGAGCACATGATGTTCAAGGGAAGCGACCGCCGCGGCGCCGAGCAGGTGAACCGCGACTTCGACGAACTCGGCGCGAACCACAACGCGTTCACGACGAACGAACTCACCGCCTACCACGCGCACGTGCTGCCCGAGCGCACCGGTGCGGTGCTCGAGATCCTCGCCGACATCCTCCGGCCCGCCCTGCGCGAGAAGGACTTCGACGAGGAGAAGGGCGTGATCCTCGAGGAGATCGCGATGTACGCCGACCAGCCGTTCTGGGTCGGCTACGAGACCATGATGGAGCATCTCTACGCGGACCATCCGCTCGCGCACCGCGTTCTCGGGACGACCGGCACCGTGTCGGCGCTGACGCGCGACCAGATGGCCGAGTACTTCGCGGCGCGCTATTCGTCCGACAACACGGTGCTCGTCGCCGCCGGCAACATCGACTTCGACGCGCTCGTCCGCGACGCCGAACGCCTCTGCGGCCACTGGAAGCCGTCGCAGCCGGTGCGCGAGCACCCGGTGTGGAAGCCGCGGGCGGCCGACGCGGTGCTGCGCCTGAAGAACACCGCCCGCGCGTACATCCTGCTCTCGATGCCCGCGCCCTCGATCCAGGACGACCGCCGCTACTCGGCGGGCATCCTGATGCACGTGCTCGGCGGCGGCGACGGTTCGCGCCTCCACTGGGCGCTCGTCGAGACCGGCCTCGCCGAGGAGGCGAGCGCCACGTACGACGGACACGACGGCACCGGCGACTCGACCGTGTTCGCCGTGTGCGACGCCGACAAGGTCGACGAGATCGAGGGCGTCCTGCGTCGCGAGCTCGCGTCGCTCGTCGACAGCCTCGAGGAGGACGACCTGCTCCGCGCGCGCAGCCGCATCGCGACCGGTGCCGCCGCCGCGAGCGAGCGTCCGAACGGCCGCATGTTCCGCCTCGGCACGCTCTGGGGCTACGGCGCCGAGTACGTGCCGCTCGAGGACGAGGTCGAGCGGATCTCGCGCGTCACGCTCGACGACCTCCGCGGATGCGTGGCTGCGTATCCGCTGGTGCCCACCGTGCGCGTCGTGGTGCTCCCCGACGAGAGCGCCGAAGAGAGTGCCGAAGAGAGTGCCGAAGCTGCGACGAACGAGGCGACGAACGAGGCGACGAACGAGGCGAACTGAAGTGATTTGAAGTGAGGCGACGCGTCACGGCGTCGGGCGTCAGCCCTCGCTCTGCGCGTGTTCGCGTCGGAAGAGGACCACGCGATTGCGCAGGCGTCGACCGCTCGTCAGCGCGAACATCGATGCACCCACGAGCTGGTCCGGCGACGAGATCCCGTTCTCGCGATGCAGTTCGGGATCGGGCTCGTAGATGGCCGCTCCGATCGAGACCGTCGCGGGGAATCCGGCGCCGGATGCGGTCTCGCAGCACACTTCGCCCTCGGCGAAGCGTCGACGCACGCGCTCGGCGATGCGGCAGAGTTCCTCGGTGTCGACGTGCGGAAGGAGCACCGCGATCTCGGCGCCCACGAAGCGGAACGCACGGATGTTCGCGCCGCCGACCGCGATGATCGCATCGAGCGCGTGGTCGAGGGCCGCCTCGAGCCCGCGCGCACCGTACGCATCCTGCAACGACTTCGCGCGGTCGATGCCGACGAGCATCATGCCGATCCCGGCCTGCGCATCGCACTTCACCGAGGACGACGCGCGGAACGCCGCATCGAGCTCCGTACCGAACGCGCGAGCATCCGGGATCGAGGAGAATTCACGTGGCGTGACGACGGGCGTCTCGTCGATCTCCGCCGCAGCCGGCGGCTCGGCGAGCCCCTGACCACGTCGGATCTCGTCGGCGGCGCGCATGATCGCGTCGACGTCGGCGGCCGCACCGGTGTCGAGACCGAACGCACGCGAGAGCTCATCCGCCTGATCGGCGATCCGCTGCAGGAGGAGCGTCATCGGACCCGGCCGGATCTCGAACCACTCCTGTCCCTCGCGGCGGAACCGGATCAGCTCGGCGTGCGGCTTCGCGGTCGAAAGGACGGTGGCGGCGGTACCGGCCAGTTCGACCGTGCGGGCGAGCGACACCGACGACGACGACGCGTCGTGCGAGCGATGCTGGCAGCGCACCGCGTCGCAGACTTCGTCGGGAAACCGCCAGCGCGAGAGCATCTCGGCGCCGACGAGCGTGTGATCGGTCTCGAACGTCCGCTGCTCGAGCGCCGCGAGGCGACGGTGGTCGCCCTTCGCAAGCTCGATCACCTGGAGGTAGCGGTCGCCGTGCGCGCGCCAGAGCGCGACCATTCCGATGTCCTGTACCAGCGACGCGACGAACGCCTCGTCTGGATCGCAGCCGCGCGAGAGCACCGCGATCTCTCGCGCGCTCGCGGCCGAGTAGATCGAGCGGCGCCAGTAGTCGGTGAAGTCGAAGGTGAAGTCGTCGTCGCCGCCGCCGTTCACGCAGCGCGCGAGGCTGAAGCCGAGCACGAGCGCCTTCACGGTCTGCAATCCGAGGAACGCGAGCGCCTGCTGGATCGACGCGCAGCGGCGCGTGAGTCCGTAGTAGCTCGAGTTCACGGTGCGCAGCACCTTCGTCGCGATCGCCGGATCGTTCTCGATCACCGAGGCGATCTCGCGGAGCGACACGTCGGGCTTGGCGGTGAGCTCGAGCACGCGCATCGCGACGACGGGAAGCGTCGGAAGATTCGGGCACGAGAGGACCCGCTCGAGCGCCGGATGGTGTCGCGAATCGGACATCGTGCCTCGTCGGCGGGAACCACGGCTCGAACGTGCGAGCCGACGCCTCCGTCGACTTCCTCCGCACCGTTGTCGGATCGGCACGATTCGACGGCGTGTTGAGGCGTTCGATCCGGTCCGGGGATTTCGGGGCGCGACGGGTGCGCGCAGACGGCCACATCGGGCGGGAGCCCACCTCGTGTTCCGCGGACTATCGGGCGCGCCGGCGGGGTTCGAGCGCCAGCCGCAGCGTGCCGAACTCTCCACCGACGAGGGCTCGGGCATACGCGGCGAGCAGTCGGTTCGCTCGGTCGACGGCGTCCGGATCGCACAGTTCCGGCGGCTCTCCCCTCGCGACGAGCGCGAGCGCCGTCGCGGTCTCCGGTCGCATGCGCCAGGCGTTCGGATGCCCGGCGTGGTCGACGATGCCGCCCGCCGCCGCATCGAAGGCCAGTCGCGCGGGCGGAATCCCGTCGACGTCGAGCTTCGGTTCGTGACCGGTCTCGCGCATGAGCGCGATGAAGAACCGCAGGAACTCCGGCGCGGGACGCTCGCCATCCTCGATCGCGTCGAGCGATGCGAGCAGCGCGGTGAAGAGTCGCTCGTGCGGCTCCTCGGGTGGCAGAAAGCGATGCACGAGTTCCGCCATGCCGAGCGCGAAGAGATTCGCCTCGAGTTCGTCGTGCGGACGGCGGAAGATCTGGAGCAGCGTCCACTGCGTCAGCGTCTGCAGCTCGCGATCGGGCTTCGTGACCGCGACGATCTCCCCGCGCGCGAGGAGGTCGATTCCGCCGGAGAAGCTGCCGCGCTCTCTCCGCGCTCCCTTCGCAAGTCCCCGCAGGATGCCGTGATGCCGGCAGAACAGACTGACCGTCTGGCTGGTCTCGGACCAGTCCCACTGGCGGATGCAGATGGCCTCGTCGACGAGATTGGGCACGCGTCGATTGTGCCACGATGCGCGCCCCGCGTGTGACGTCGCACGCGCATGCGAGCGACTTCCTGCCGGCGCGGGATGCTCAGGCCGCCTCGGAATCCGCGCGCGGTCCGCACGAGACGCGATTGCGCCCGCTTCGCTTCGCGTGGTAGAGCGCCTCGTCGGCGCGACGCAGCAGCTCGACCGGACCCATCGCGAACTCGAGCGCCGAGAACTCGGCCACGCCGAAGCTCGC
Source organism: Planctomycetaceae bacterium (assembly GCA_021297795.1). Classification (GTDB taxonomy): domain Bacteria; phylum Planctomycetota; class Phycisphaerae; order Phycisphaerales; family SM1A02; genus QWPT01. The sequence goes on along the minus strand of JAJTGL010000084.1, from coordinate 842 downwards.
GGTGAGCACGAGGTCGGGCTGCCGGCGCCAGCGGTGCGCCTCGAACTCCGCTCGGAAGCGCTCCGCGACCTCGGCCGCCTCGGTGGCGGTGGTGCCGGGAAGGATGATGCCGAACTCCTCGCCGCCGTAGCGGCACGCCACGTCGCTCGCCCGGCCGCTCGTGAGGATCGTCGCGAAGTGCGCGAGCACCTCGTCTCCGAACGGATGTCCGTAGCGGTCGTTCACGCTCTTGAAGTGATCGATGTCGCACATGATGAGCGACAGGTTTCGCCCGTGCCGGCGCGCCTCGCTCGTCTCGGCGGCGAGCCGCTGGTCGAAGCAGGTGCGGTTCCACAGCGCGGTGAGCCCGTCGATCTGCGCGCTCTGCGCGAGGATCCGCACGAGCGACTGCATCCGCAGCGCCGTGCGGACGCGGGCCTTCAGCTCCGCCATCTCGAAGGGCTTCTGCACGAAGTCGACCGCCCCGAGATCGAGCCCGCGCACGCGGTCCATCGTCTCCTGCGACTCGCTCACGAAGATCACGGCGATGTCCTTCGTGCGCGCGTCCTCCTTCAGCCGCTGCAGGATCTCGAAGCCGTCCATGCGCTCCTCCGAGCCGAAGTCGGTCTCGAGCAGGATCACGTCCGGCAGGAGCTCGAGCGCGAGCTGCAGTCCCTGCTCGCCGCGCGTCGCGGCGTGGATCTCGACATGCTCGAGCTGCAGCCGCGCGCGAAGGTGCCGGTGCATCCACTCGTTCGGATCGATCACGAGGATCCTGGGAACGCGATGCGCGTTGCTGCGGCCGGGAATCTGCGCGCTCATGCCGTCTCCCCATCCCCTGGACGCTCCGGCGGAATCGCCTT
>JAJTGL010000083.1 GCA_021297795.1 Planctomycetaceae bacterium | reverse complement strand
ACCGATCTCCTCCTTCTCACCGCAGACAAGCCGATGGCGATGCTGCAGTCGGTCGAGAAGGACGGCAAACCCGGCTTCGAGTTGCGCGAGTCGAAGGACATGGCGCAGTTCGGACTCGCGCAGGCCGCGGCGGCCGGCAACTCGGTTGCGTTCGATGTGGATGGCGACGGCAAGAACGAACTCGTCATCGCGGACCGGAACTTCATCCGAGCGCTGCGCTACGCACCGACCGCCACGCCTCCCGGCTGGCAGGTCGTCGCGCAGATGAACGCATCGCGCGCCGATGCGAAGCTCGTCGCGCTCACCGTGCGCGGGAACACGCTCGTCGCGGCCGATCGCGAGAACGGAACCCTCGCGGTCTTCGCGAAGGACGCCTCGGGCAAGTGGACGCAGGCCGACGAGCATCCGGTGAGCGGCTTCAAGTTCGGCCCGGTGTTCGCGGGCGGCTTCAGCGGCGGGGACTCGCAGGACGTGCTCCTCGTCGGCGACGATGGCTTCGCGGTCGCCCGCCTCGATGGTGGCCGCCTCGCCCTCGAGGAGGTTGCGAGCCACCGTCCCGACCGACTCCAGCAGGTCGATCACGAGCTGATCGCCGGTGACGTGAACGGCGACGGGTTCGTCGACCTCGTCACGCTCGACGCGGGTGAGCAGTCCCTCGGCATTCTCAGCTTCAGCCAGACCGGTAGACTCGTCCCGATGACCCGCTTCAAGGTGTTCGAGACGCGCCTGTTCCAGGCCGGCGAGCCACGCGAGTTCGAGCCGAGCATGGGCATCGTCGGCGACCTCACCGGCGACGGCGCGCCGGACCTGGTCCTCCTCTGCCATGATCGGGTGCTCCTCTACCCGCAGTCGCAGAAGGCCGCGGCGGCGAAGCCCTGAACACGGTTCTCGGACGCATCTCTCCCCATCGAGCGCACGCTTCGGACGGGACCGGCTCCGGTCCGCTTCCGCCCGCCTCGATCGAGGCCACATTTCACAATCCCCACCGCCGGGTGGCCGATATTGCCCGGCACCGGAACGGGATCGATCACTCCTTCTGCGCGATCGAGCCCACGCACCGCCCTAGATTCCGCCCATGACACGCCCGATCATCTGGTTCACCGGCCTCAGCCTCTCCGGCAAGACGACGCTCGCGGAGCAACTCGCGGCGGCGCTCCGCACGGATGGCCACGCGGTCGAGGTGCTCGACGGCAAGATCGTGCGCGATGAACTCGCGGGCTTCTTCGGCTACTCGCGCGAGGAGCGCATCAAGGTGAGCCGCGTGCTCGCCACGATGGCGAAGCTCCTCGCACGCAACCGCGTCGTCCCGATCGTGACGAGCATCACGCCCTATCAGGAGAGCCGGGACTTCAACCGACGCGAGCTCCCGGGCTATCTCGAGGTCTTCGTCGACTGCAGCGTCGAGACCTGCGCCACGCGCGACGCGAAGGGTCTCTACCAGCGCGCCATGCGCGGCGACGTGAAGCACTTCGTCGGCGTCACCGATCCCTACGAGATTCCCCGGCATGCGGATCTGCGCATCTCGACCGACGGCGCGACCGCGGACGGCTGCGCGAGCGATGTGATCGCCTTCGTGCGCAACCGTCTCGCGCAGGCAACCGCGTCATGACCGTCTCGTCCCCCTCCGTCTTCCGCTTCACCACGAAGGCCGGCAATCTCGCGCAGCTGCAGGGTCGGCTTCGCCACGGCATCGTCCTTCCCCAGCACACGGTGCTGGTCGGAGACCTCCGGAGGGATCGCGCGGGGACGATCGCGAAGGTCCAGCACGCGTTTCCGGGCGACCGGCTGATCGCACGGAGTTCCGCGCCCGGAGAGGACTCGGTCGAGGCCTCGATGGCGGGCGCCTTCGAAAGCATCCTCGGCATCGATGGCGCCGATCCGCGCGCGATCGGAGCCGCCCTCGACGAGGTCACGGGCAGCTACGCGGCGAAGCGCACGGGCGACATCGGCCACTACGAGATCCTCGTGCAACCCATGATCCGCGGCGTCCGCGCGAGCGGAGTCGTATTCACGCGCGACCTCGACAAGGGTGGCCCGTACTACCTGCTCAACTACGACGACGAGAGCGACCGGACCGATTCGATCACCGGCGGCCATGCGGGATCGCACAAGGTCGTGCGCATCTTCCGCGGCACCGAGGTCGACCGGCTCTCCCCGATCCATCGATCGATCGTGGAGGCCGCGCGCGAACTCGAGTCGATCGCGCGCTCCGACGCGCTCGACATCGAGTTCGCCATCGATGGCGAGGGCCGCTGCGTCGTGCTGCAGGTCCGTCCTCTGGCGCGGGGACGCATCCTCTCCTTCACGCATCTCGACCAGCGGGTCGGCGACGAGATCCGTCACGCCCGCGAGTTCGTGCGCGAGAAGCTCGCCCGTCGCCCGGGGCTCTTCGGGGAGCGCACCGTGTTCGGCGAGATGCCGGACTGGAACCCGGCGGAGATCATCGGTACTCGTCCGAAGCCGCTCGCGACGTCGCTCTACTCGCACATCATCATGCGGAGCGTCTGGCGCGAGGCGCGCGCCCTGATGGGATACCGCCACCCGTTCCCCTACGAGCTGCTCGTCGAGATCGCGGGCCGCCCGTACGTCGACGTCCGCTGCAGCTTCAACTCGTTCCTTCCGCGCGGACTGTGCGACGCGCTCTGCGAGCGGCTGGTCGACCACTACATCGCACGCCTGCGCGAGCATCCCGAGTTCCACGACAAGGTCGAGTTCGAGATCGTCGCCACGTGCCTCGACCTTGACTTCGAACGCAGCGCCGCACGGCTGCGCGACGCCGGCTTCACCAACGACGAGATCGAGGAGATCCGGGTCGCCCTGCTGCGCATGACCGACGGCATCGTGCGCGACGCCGAGGGACTCCTCGCCCGGCTTGCTTCGGACGTCGACGGGCTCGCCGCCAGGCGACGCGCGACGCTTGCGACCGTCGGCCGCTCCACTGCCCTGCCGATCCAGATCGAACAGCTCCTCTCCGACTGCATCCGCGACGGAACGCTGCCCTTCTCGGTCTTCGCCCGCTGCGCGTTCATCGGGAACTCGTTCCTCAAGTCGCTCGTCCGTCGGGGCGTGATGACGCAGTCGGAGCTCGATGCCTATCACCACGCGATCCCCACGGTCACCGGCGACTTCGTCGGCGACCTCGAGCGCTGCAAGTCGGGCGCGATGCCCCTCGCCGATTTCCTCGAGCGCTACGGACACCTGCGCCCGGGCACCTACGACATCTGCGCGTGCTCCTACGCGGAGAAGCCGGAGCTCTATCTCGGGCCGATCGGGCGCGGCAACGGCGGATCGACGTCCCCGGGATCCGATCGAAGCGGCCCATCGCACGCGGCCGCGCATCCCGGATTCCCGGCGCATGCGCGCGACGAGATCGCACGGCTGCTCCGCGAGGCCGGATTCACCTGCGAACTCGCGACGCTCGACGCCTTCATCGTGCGCTCGATCCAGATGCGCGAGGCGGTGAAGTTCGAGTTCACGAAGAACCTCAGCGCGGCGATGCGGCTGCTCGTCGAGTTCGGCGAGTACCACGGGCTCGACCGCGAGGCTCTCTCCTTCCTGCCGATCGAGTCGTACCTCGGGCTCGCGAACCGGAGCGCGTCGGGCGACTGGATCTCCGGTGCGCGCGAGACGATCGAGCGCAACCGCGTGCGCTACGAGCTCACCGCGGCCATCAACCTTCCCGATCTCGTGTTCTCGCCGGACGACACGGAGGTCATCTCGCTGCAGCGCCGACGACCCAACTTCGTGACGCAGAAGCGGATCATCGCGCGCGCGATCCGGCTCGGGCACGAGGATGACCTCGACCGGTTGCCCGATCTGCAGGGCGCGCTCGTCCTCATCGAGAACGCCGATCCCGGCTTCGACTGGGTGTTCGCGCGCGGAATCGGCGGTCTGCTCACGAAGCATGGCGGCGCCGCCTCGCACATGACCATCCGCTGCGCGGAACTCGGCCTTCCCGCGGCGATCGGCTGCGGCGAGCAGATCTTCGAGGAACTCGCGCGCGCGACCTCGATCCTCCTCGATTGCGCCGAGCGAAGGGTCGAACCACATGCCGCATGACATCGGGCTCATCGCCGTCAGCCAGCGCGTGGTGCCGGTCGAGGGACGCGGAGAGATTCGCGACGCGCTCGACCAGGCGTGGACGCACTGGCTCGCCTCGATGGGACTGCTCTGCCTCCCCGTCCCGAACGCGCTCGAGGACCGCGCAGGCGAGTTCCTGCTCGCGTCGGGAGCCCGCGGGGTCATCCTCAGCGGCGGCAACAACCTCGCGATGCCCGTGTACGACGGCGTTCCGGACGGGCGCATCGACGACGACGCCTTCGCGTCGCGCGACCGCACGGAGGCCGCGCTTGTCCGCACCGCGATCGAGCGTGGCCTGCCCGTCCTCGGTTGCTGTCGGGGGACCCAGTTCCTCCACGCATTCTTCGGCGGGAGGCTCCAACGGCTCGGAGCCGAGCCCGTGCGACACGTCGCGCGCGACCATGCCGTGGAAGTGGTCGCCGATGCGACCGCGTCGTCCGTGACTCGGCTCGCCACACCGGCCTCGCTCGAGGTCAACTCGTTCCATCAGTTTGGAATCACCGAGGACGCCCTTCCCCCCTGCCTGCGCTGCGTGGCCCGCTCGCCCGGCGATGCGACCATCGAGGCCTTCCGTCACCAGAACCACCCCATCGTGGGATTGATGTGGCATCCCGAGCGGTCGAACCCTGCGGCGGCGTTCGATCGGCGGCTCGCGGAGTCGCTGTTTCTCGCCACCAAGTCGTGCTAAGGTCCGCAAGGACCGTTCAACCGAGACCAGACATGTCCACCACCAGATCGATCATCCTTTCCGCCGGACAGGGCCAGCGCCTCAAGCCACTCACCGATGACCGTCCGAAGGGCATGGTTCCGGTCGCCGGCCGAACCATCATCGAGCGCCAGCTCGAGTTGTTCCGATCGCTCGGCGTCACCGACACCGCGATCGTGAAGGGCTTCTGCGCCTCCTCGATCCCCGATCACGGGACCACGCACTACATGAACCCGGACTTCGCGACCACGAACATGGTCTGCAGTCTCTTCTGTGCGACCGGGCACCTCGACCGTGGTCCGGTGATCGTGAGCTACGGCGACATCCTCTACTCGGGCAGCGTGCTTCGCGCGATGCTCGCGTCGACCGGCCCCGTGTCGGTCGCCGTCGACCTCGATTGGAAGGGTTACTTCGGCGAGCGCTTCGACGATCCCTACGAGGACGCCGAGAGCCTCGTGATCGGTCCGGACGGGCTCATCCGCAGCATCGGCCAGCGTGCCCCGGCACACGCCGACGTCCAGGCGCAGTACATCGGCCTCATCCGCTTCGAGGACGCCGGCCTGAAGGCGATCCGCGACGTGCGCGACAGCGTGATCGGCACCCCGACGGAGATCGGCTGGGGGCGCCCGTGGCCGAAGGCGTTCATGACGGATCTTCTCCAGGAACTCGTCAACCGAGGCGTACCGGTGCGCGCGGTCCCCATCCGCGGCCAGTGGTGCGAGATCGACTCGCCGCGGGACTTCAGTCTCGCGGAGAAGCGCATCGGGATGTTCACCGCGTGAGCGTCAGGCCGGATCCCCTCTCACGCGAGCCACGCAAGGCGGCAGCACGCCGCCTTGGTTCGTTGCTGCGTTCGATGGGAAGCATGATCTCGTTCGCGTCTCCGAGGGATGCGCGCAAGGTCATCGCAGGCTCCTGGCTCGGCCGTCGCTTCGCGGACAATCCGAAGTACCTCCTCCGTCACCTCGCGCGTCAGCGCCCGGAGCTCGATCTCGTGTGGATCGGAGACCCTTCGATTCGCGACGGCGTCGCGAACGAGCCCGGAATCCGCTTCGTCCCGATCGGGGGCGCGCGCGCGCGCTGGGAGATGCTGACGGCGGGAACGGTGCTCCTGACGCATGGTCTCGCGGATCTCGGCGAGTCGTCCTGCCTCGGCGGCGCGCGCCGCGTCTATCTCGGGCACGGGCTCGCCATCAAGCGCATGGGTCATGTCGACGGAGCACGTCGTGGCGCGCTCCACCGACTCGTGCGCTACATGATCGGCGCGCACGCGCGCTGCACCGACTTCATCGCGAGTTCGGAGGCGCATCGCGACAAGATCCTCGCCGAGTTCGGGGCGATCGGCTCGCACGAGGCGCGCATCCACCTGTGCGGCCAGCCGCGCGTCGACTACCTGATGGCGGGAGCGGGCGATCCCGAGGAAGCTCGTGCCCGCGAACTGATCCTGCGCAAGCTGGGGCTTCCCGAGGGCTCGCGCATCGTGCTGTACCTGCCCACGTTCCGCGACAGTGGCGCGGAGGTGCGCTCGTTCATCCGCGCCGAGCCCGCCGAGTCGGCCGCCATCGAGGAACAGCTCGCGCGCCTTGGCGCGGTGCTGCTCGAGAAGTCGCACTTCGTCGACCTCGAGCGCGAGCGCGAGGGTGGCGTCCGCGGAAACTCCCGGGTGAGATCGCTCGCGGGAGCGAACTGGATCGACACGCAGGAACTCCTGCTTGCGGCGGACGTGCTCGTCACCGACTACTCAGGCTGCTTCGTCGACTATCTCCTGCTCGATCGCCCGATCATCCACTACGCCTACGACCGACGCGAGTACGAGACCGCTGACCGCGGCCTCTACTTCAACCTTGACGACGTCGCCGGCGGCGACATCGTGGCGACGCATGCCGAACTGCTCGCGTCGATGTCCGAAGCCCTCGTACACGGTCCGTCGCACGGCGCCGATCGGCGACGCGAGGTCCGGGCGAGGCTCGTCTCATGCGAGGGCGGCGACTCCTGCATCCGACTCGAGTCGACGCTCTTCCCGCGCTGATCGCACCGGGATAGGAAGACGCGCGCCCCGCTGGGAGGCGCGCGTCGTGGTTTCGGTAGAGCTGCGCGCTGCTCCTCCGCTGCGATGGCATGATGGACGGGCGCCCGTCGCGCCATCGACCGCGCGTTCAGCGCTGGGCGATCGGCGCGTACGCGGCCGCGTGCGGGCCGTTGTACTTCGCCTGCGGACGAATGAGACGGTTGTCCATCAGCTGCTCGATGCAGTGACCGCACCAGCCCGACATGCGGCTGAGCGCGAACATGCAGGTGAAGAGATCGGTCTTGATGCCGAGGCAGTGGTAGGTCGTCGCGGAGTAGAAGTCGACGTTCGGGAAGATGCCCTTGTCGGCCTTCGCAGCGAGCACGATGCCCTCGATCCGCTGGCTCATCTCGAACAGACGCAGGTTGCCGGTGTCGGTCGCGATCTGCTTGGCGAAGGTCTTGAGATACGTCGCGCGCGGGTCGTACGCCTTGTAGACGCGGTGCCCGAACCCCATGATGAGTTCCTTGCGCTCGAGCTTGCCCTTCACGTAGGCGTCGACCTTCTCGATCGAGCCGATCTCGTCGAGCATGATCATGACTTCCTCGTTCGCGCCGCCGTGCAGCGGACCCTTGAGGGTTCCCACCGCGGTCGTCATGGCGCTGTACATGTCAGAGAGGGTCGCGATCGTGACGCGCGCCGCGAAGGTCGAGGCGTTGAGGCCGTGGTCAGCGTGCAGGATGAGGCACACGTCGAGGCCCTTCGACATGGCCTCGGTCGGCTTCTCGCCATTGAGCATCCACAGGAAGTTGGTCGCGATATCGAGCGACTTGTCAGGGCGAACGAACGCCTTGCCCGAGCGGTGACGATCGAAGTTGGCGATCAGGGTCGGGGTCTTCGCGACGAGCCGCAGCGCCTGACGCTTCGCGCGCTCGATGCCGGCGGGGTTCGTCTCGCTCGACTCGGCGTCCTTGTCGTGGAGCGCGAGCGCGGACACGAGGGTCCGGAGGGCGTGCATCGGCACGGCGTCCTTCGGGAACGACTTGATCATGTCGTAGATCGCGTCGGGGATCTCGTACTCAGCCTGCAGCGCGCTCTTGAGCGCGTCGAGCTCGGCCTTGGTCGGGAGTTTGCGGTTCCAGAGGAGGTAGACGGTCTCCTCGTAGGTCGAGTTGCGCGCGAGCGTGTCGATGTCGATGCCGACGTACTCGAGAACGCCCTTGCCACCGTCGATGAACGACATCTGCGTGTCGGCGGCGACGGTGTTGGCGAGGCCCTTGTCGTAGAAGGGCGCGGGAGGAACGGCGGCTGGGGCTGCGGGCGTCGAGCTCATGGTCGTGATCGTGACTGGCTGCTGCGTCGGGGCGGCGGACATGGAAAGCGTTCTCCGTACTCCGGAACGTTCGTCGACCGGTTCCGCGCCGCCTCGGCGGGCGATGCGGCGGACGGAGTGGTCTCCGACCGTCCTTCGTCGTAGGCGACCGGACGGTTGCGAAGAGCGACGATGCTAGCGAATCGAGGGGTCGAGGGGAACGCGGCGCCACGTGCGATCGCCGAAAACCGACGGTTCTCGGCGCCCGAGGAGGTCGCTCGCGGAGGTCGCTCGCGGAGGTCGCTCGAGGCGGTCGCTCGGGGCGGCCCTTCCGGCGGCGGCTGCATGCCGCCCGCTGAAGGGTCCCGGGGTTGACGGTCGGGGGCCGTATGATCCGCGCCGATGTTCCTGATCCCGACAGGCACCGACCGCGACGATGGGCGGAAACCCGTCCTCGTCCCCCTTCTGGTGGTTGCGTGCATCGCCTCCTTCCTGCGGACGGGGGGCCGACCGCGCTCCGTGGACGAGCTGCAGCAACGGATCGAGTTCCTCGAGCGTTATGCGCTGTCGTACGAGGGATTCGAGTGGTGGCAGGTGTTCTCGTACCAGTTCCTCCACGGGGGTTGGTTCCACCTCCTCTCGAACATGTTCTTCCTCGCCGCCTTCGGCGTCGTGCTCGAGAGTCGGCTCGGTCGCCTCGGCTTCCTCGCGATCTACCTCGCGGGTGGCGCGGTCGCTGGGCTCGCCCAGGCGTGGATCGGCCACTGGATTTCGCCGTCGGAGGGCTGGGCGCCGATCATCGGGGCCAGCGGCTCGACGAGCGCGCTGCTCGGGGCGGTGTTCGCGCTCTATCCGCGCGGGAACGTCCGGGGAATCGCGATCCCGCAGTTCATGCCCGCCCAGACGTCGATCCAGTGGATGATGGCGTTCGCGATCGCGATCGACGTCGTGCGGACGATCGTCGACTGGAGCGGTGCGGGCAACTCCGGCATCGCCACCCTCGCCCACCTCAGCGGCATCCTGTTCGGATTCGCGATCGGCGTCGCGCTGCTCGCGTCCGGCCTCCTTCGGCGCGACGACGCCGACATGCTCTTCCTCATAAAGCAGTGGTGGCGCCGGCGCGAGATGCGGCTGGCCCTGGAGTCGGCGGGTACCGGCGGCGCGTCGGGTACGGTCGCGGCACGCGTGCGCGCCGACGCCGGCGTTCGGGAGACCGACGCACAGCAGGTGCTCCGCGGCACGATCGCCGCAGCGCATCGCGAGCGCGACTACACGCTCGCGGCCGACCTCTACGCGAAACTGCTCCGCGAACTCCCGACCGCGACGCTTCCGGCGGGCATCCAGCTCGATGTGGCGAACGAGCTCGCTCGAAGCGGCCGCCATGCGCTCGCCGCGCAAGCGTACGGCCGATTCGTGGAGCGATTCCGAACACATCCGGCCTGCGACGATGCGCGGCTTCTCCTCGCGTCGATCGAGGGTCGCAGACTGGGTGATCCCGCGGCGGCCCTGCGCACGCTCGACGGCCTCGCGGGGCGCCCTCTCGACGAGGATCGCGCGCGCCTCGCAGCCGAGCTGCGCGCGGAATGCCAGGCGGTCCAAGGGACAAGGCGTTGAACCGGACGCTCGTCAAGATCTGCGGCGTGCGAGATCGCGCGACGGCCGAGCGCGCGGTCGAGGCCGGTGCCCATTTCGTGGGCGTGGTGCTTGTTCCCTCGAGCCCCCGCTTCCTTCCGCCGGACGCGGCGTCCGAGCTGGCGCTCGACATCGTGGCGGCCGGAGCGATGCCGGTCGCGGTGCTGCGCCATCCGTTCGACGACGCGACGCGCCGCGCGCTCGACGCGTTCCCCGTGCTTCAGTTCCACGGCGCGGAGGAGCCAGGCGACATCGCGGGGCTCGCGCGCGGCGGCGGCTCATGGGAGATCTGGAAGGGGCTGCACTTCGCGCCGTCGTCGATCGACCTCTGGCTCGCGTCGCGCGTGGTGACGCGCCTCGTCGTCGACGGCCCTGTCGCGGGAAGCGGCGTCGCCTTCGATCACGCGGCCTTCGGAGCGCTGCCGGAGGAAACGCGGCGACGGTCTCTGCTCGCGGGCGGGCTCGACCCCTCGAATGTCGGCGAGGCGATCCGCACGGCGCGGCCGGCGGGCGTGGACGTCTCGAGCGGCGTCGAGCGCGAGCGCGGCGTGAAGGACCACGATCTCATCCGCCGCTTCATCGAGGCGGTGCGCGCGGCCGACGGCTGAGCACGACGGGCGCGGAGCGCGGACCTCACACGCCGACCGCGACCATCTTGCGCGTGGCGCCGAGGTCGGCGATCCACGCGCGCATCTCCGCGCGGCGTGATTCCCACGCGCGCGACGTGCGCTCCTCGATGAAGGAACGGTAGAGGCCCATCAGCGCCGCATCGAACGTGGCGAAGCTGTCGAGCCGCTCCTCGATCGCGAGGCGCAGCGACTGCGGCTTCTCCTCGGGCTTCGGAAGCTTCAGACCCGATACCTCGAGGCGATCGCCTTGAAGCGAGCACTCCCAGACCCGGCCGAAGCTCGAGAGCGTGAGGCCGATCTTGCGCGGCCACTTCCCGAGCTGGACCGCTCGTGCGGTCTCCGCGCGACGCGTGGGCGCATCGCCACGAAGGCTCGTGCGGCCCGAGAGCCCCCAGGCGCACTCGAGGTCGAGCACGCGGTCGATCGCGATCGCGACCTCGCCGGAGGCTGTCTCGACCAGTCCTTCGCACGCATCGCACTGCCACCAGAGCCAGAAGAGGAAGAGGTTGCCGAGGAAGTCCTGCGGCTCGTTCGAGGTCCACGGGAGCTCGGGGCGCTCGGCCGATGCGCGCGATCCGTCCTCGCGCGCGAGCTCGATCTCGGGCGGCGCGCTCGAGAGCGGTTCGGCCCGGAGATCGTCGTAGTCGGAGGTCCGGCCCTTCGCCGCCAGGATGTCGAGCGCCGTGGTTCCAGCGGTGCGCGGCGCGACGGCGAGGTCGAGGCTGTCGATGAAGAGGCGCCGCAGCGCCTGGACCTCGGTGTCGGCCGAGATCGCCCCGTAGACGGTCGACGCGGCGAAATCCCAGAAGAGCGGCGTGTGCTTCGGTCGGCGATAGCGACCTTCGGAGATCTCCTCGTCGATGCGACGCAGCGCATCCTCGCGGGCTTCCTTCTTCGCGGTGCGCGAGAGGTATGCACCGGTGCCGTCCTTCGACGGCTCGAGCCGAGCCTCCTCGGCCATCGCGACGTAGGCCTTCTTGATCTCGGGTGGAACGCGCACGGTGTCGATGCGGAGCCCAAGGAGGGCGCCACCGCCGAAGCCGACGCGCTCGTAGTCGAACGACCGATCGAAGAGGTGGCGACCGGCGGTCCAGCCGACGTGGGTCTCGCCGGGCTTGATCGGCTCGAGCTCGCCGAGAGCGTTCTCGCGGAGCGCGTCGTAGAACTCGCTCTTGAGGAGGTTGGGTGCTTCGCCGCTGACGGCGAAGCGTCGGTACGAGATGGCGCCGGAACGGAAGGGCATGGCGGCGAGTGTCGCTTGGAGCGGCGGTTCGCGGAGGCGCGGACAACTTATGCACATCGGGAGTGCCACCCAACCCCCGTCTCATCGGTCACATCCTCCGCCAGACCAAGCTGCACCAGGTGCAGCGCCGGACCGTGCGGCTTCTTCGACTCCTCCACCAGTCGCTTCTCGGCACGAGGGTTCGCGTATGCGTCGAAGAGCACTGCCTTCGCCGTCGCGAACAACCCACCGAAGCTCGAGAACGTGTGATCCACCGCGCTTGCCTCGTACCCCGAGTGCACCATGCAGTTCGCGCACTTCGCGTTGCCCGAGGCGTGCCCGTAGTTCTCCCAGACCGTCTCGTCCATCAGCTCCGCGAACGTCTCGGCGTAACCCTCCTGCAGCAGATAGCACGGCTTCTGCCACCCGAACAGGTTGTAGCACGGCATCCCCCACGGGGTGCACTCGTACGAGCGGCGGCCCATGAGGAACTCGAGGAAGAGCGGCGACTGATTGAAGATCCAGCGACGTTTGCCGGCCTTGCGGTTCGAGAGAATCATCTCGAAGAGTTCGTTGGTCTCGCGTCGCTTGAGGAATCCCGACTGGTCGGGCGCCTTGTCGTACGCATAGCCGGGCGACAGCATCATCCCTTCGACGCCGAGCTCCATCATCTCGTCGAAGAACGCGCGCACCGAGTTCGGATCGGCGCCTTCGAACAGCGTCGTGTTCGTCGTGACGCGAAAGCCCATCTTCACGGCGAGACGAATGCCCTCGACGGCCTTCTGATACGTGCCCTCGCGGCACACCGCAAAGTCGTGATTCTCCTCCTGTCCATCCATGTGCACGCTGAAGGTGAGATACTTCGACGGCCGAAAGAGCCCCGCCTCGAGTTTCTCCTTGAGGAGCAGTGCGTTCGTGCAGAGGTAGATGTACTTCCGCCGCGCGACCAGGCCCTCGACGATCTCCTTGATCTCGGGGTGGAGCAGCGGTTCGCCGCCCGGGATCGACACCATCGGCGCTCCACACTCCTCCACCGCGTCGAAGCACTGCTGCGCCGTGAGATGCCGCTTCAGGATGTGGGCGGGATACTGGATCTTGCCGCAACCTGCGCACGCGAGATTGCAGCGGAAGAGCGGCTCGAGCATGAGGACGAGCGGATAGCGCTTGCGGCCGCGCAGCTTCTGACCGAGCACGTAGCTCGCGACGGTCCACATCTGGCTGATCGGCACACCCATGGCGTCGAGACCTTTCTGAACAGACTTCGATGGACGGGTTGCCGTGGACGAACCTCCACGCACCCGCCCGGACGGGGTTCCGACCGGGCTCTCTCCGACGACAGGACCGTCACCCGTTTCGGGGTCCGGAGAACGTCGACGCCGCGCAGCACACCCGGCGCCACCATGGCGCCGACCGCATCACGCTCCACCAGGCCTCCGTGCCCATCACGCCGGCCCGACCGGAGGAGGGATTCTAGGAAAAATCGCGACTCCGTCCGAACCGGTCACGCGGACTGCGGCGTAGCGCCGCGATGCCGCGTTCCGTCCGCCTCGCCCTCCCACCCCCGTCCCGATGGGGCCTGCGGGATGTGCGAGGCTGCGACGCGTGTCCGGTTTCATGGCAGGTTTCATGGCCGCCTTCATGGCCGCTCGGTGTCGAGATCGAACGGGCGGTCTGTTCGATCGGCAGCGCCATCGGCGACTCGATCGGTCGCGTCATGAAGCGTGCCGCGGATCGGGTCGTACCCGCGCGGCCCCGTCGCGCTCGGGCCGTCGGCGCAATCCCGACAGCGGCGCGCGTGTTCTCGGATATCCTGCGCGGGCGTCAAGCCCCGGCGACTCCCGCCGAAGGGCACGCATCGCCCCGCGTGAGCCCGACTTCGAAGACATCCCCCGCCTCCCGCGTCACCGACCAGCGCAGCGACGAGCAACTCGTCGTCGCGCACCGTGCGGGAGATGCCTCGGCGCTCCGTGTTCTCATCGAGCGCTATCAAGGCGAGCTCCACGGCTTCCTCACCCGGCTCGTCGGTACGCGCGCCGGCGCCGACGACGTCTTCCAGGAAGCGTTCCTGCAGGTGCATCTCTCGGCCGACAACTTCGACGAGGAGCGCCGCTTCAAGCCCTGGCTCTACACGATCGCCGCGAACAAGGGCCGCGACTTCCTCCGTCGGCAGAAGCGCCGGTCGGCCGTCAGCCTCGACGCACCGGTCGGCGCGCAGTCCGACGCCTCGCTCGTCGATCTCCTCGACGGCGTGGACCTCGCGCCCGGCTCGACGCTCGAATCGAGCGATGAGGCATCGATCGTCAAGCACGTCGTCGACGAACTCCCCTCGCACTTCCGCGAGATCCTCCTTCTCTCCTACTTCCAGAAGATGAGCTACGCCCAGATCTCCGACAGCCTCGCCATTCCGCTCGGAACGGTGAAGAGCCGGCTCCACGCGGCCGTCGCGTGCTTCGCGGAGAGCTGGAAACTCGCGTGCGCCCGACGCGGCATCCGCGCCGATGCGCGCCCGGTCTCGCCAGGCGCCGCGAACCGCGAGCGAAAGGATGGCGGGGCATGAGCGCACCGCAGGACCCGACCGGTCGCGAATCGACGCACGACGATCAGCCCGCCGACGGCGCGGCGATCGGCGGCGCGTTCGCGGCGCTCTGCGACGCCGATCAGCGCGCACTCGACATCCTCATCGAGCATGGATTCGATCTCGATCGTGCAAGCGCCGCGCATCCGGCCGAGTCGAAGCGCCTCGCGGCGGCGCACGCACTGTTCGCCCGGCTCGACGCGTACGAGACCGGACCGGTCGACGAGAGCCTCGTCGATCTCACCCTGGCCCGCATCGCGCGAGAGGATTCCGAGCAGAACGAGCGCATGCGCATCGAGCCGAGGGTGGGCTGGGGCATCGGGAGCGGACGCTGGCACGACTTCATCGCGATCGCCTGTGCTGCGATCCTCCTCTTCTCGATCGGCGCACCGCTCGCGAGCTGGGTGAGCGGACGACGGGCCGACCGCCGGTGCGGCGACAACCTGCGCCAACTCGGCGCGGGCATCGCCAGCTACGTCGGCGACCACAAGCACATGCCCATCGCGGCCGGCTTCGCACCGAACCTCGGATCGCTCGCGGGCTGGAAGGACTACCGAAACGGCAAGCACCTCTCGCCCCTCGCCGCGGGCTCCTACTGCGACTCCGAATGCCTCGCCTGTGGCAACGACGACACCGGCGAGGGCTACGCGTATCAGGTGCCCACCGCGCGCGGTCACTTCGCCTGGTCGGGCGGGTTTCGGGCGCCGGCCGTCGCCGACCGGAATCCGGTGATCGATCTCGTGCGCCGCGGCCAGACCGTCGGCAGCTACACCATGAACAGCCCGGAGCACAACGGACGGGGGCAGAACATCCTCTTCACCGACGGCTCGGTCGAGTTCATCGGGTCACCGGTCCTCATGCTTCCCGCCTCGGCGATCATGCCGCCCCACTCGGAGAACATATGGCTCCCGATGGATGCGCAGCAGCTTGAGGACGGTCTCGACGCACCGGTCGACTGGACCGGCATCGACATCTTCCTCATGCAGTAGCGGTTGGATGCGGCAGATGCTTGCGGCCGATTTCGCGAGCCGGAACCCCCGCGCGCCTCTCGTCCGCCGATAACCGAAACAAGAACCCCCGATGCCCTTGCGGTATGCGGGGGTTCTGCTATCTTCATCGACCCTCCAGAACGGAAGCACCCATGCCGAAGAACAAGAGCCACAAGGGCCTCGCCAAGCGCATCAAGATCTCCAAGAAGGGCAAGATCCGCTTCGGCCGTCCGCACAGCCGGCACCTGAAGTCGAACAAGGCCGGCACGCAGATCCAGAGCTACCGCAAGCGTCGCTATGCGCGCTCGGGCGATATCCGTGCCCTCAGCAAGCTGCTCTTCCGTCCGCTGCTCTCTCAGGAGCAGCACGAGTTGCGCGAAGCGCAGCGCGAAGTTCCTGTCGCGGTCTGATCGACCACGACGAAGATCACGACGGAAGCGACCGACTCGCATCCAGACGATTCAGTCCCGTCGGCCACACGCCATCGGGTTTGTCCGCAAGTCCCAATCACCAGACCGTCGGGTCCGAAGCGTCCGGAGAGTTCCGGGCCCCCGCCGCTCGAAACGCAGAGGTTGACACATGTCACGCGCACGCAAGGGTGCAGCACGCACGCAGGCCCGCCGCAAGCTTCTTCGCGAAGCCCGCGGCTACTACGGCACGAAGTCCCGTCACAAGCAGCAGGCGAAGGTCGCCATCATGCGTGCGAAGCGCTACGCATGGCGCGATCGCCGCGCCCGCAAGCGCGACTTCCGCGCCCTGTGGATCACCCGCATCACCGCCGCCTGCCGCATGCGCGGCACGCGCTACTCGCTCTTCATCAACGGCCTCCAGCGCGCCGGCATCCTCCTGAACCGGAAGATGCTCTCGCAGATCGCGATCGAGGATCCGAAGACCTTCGACGCGCTGGTCGATGTCGCGAAGAAGAACGCGACCGCCGTTCCAGCGGCGGCGTGACGGAACCCAAACCCGACCACATCGCCCGCCTCGCGCGGGCGATGTGCTTTTTGGCGCAGTTCCGCGCGACGATCGAAGCACCGATGGCGACACTTGACGATCCCCACCTGAGTTGCCGCACCGTACACGCCACTCAGAATCCCATGCGAGATTCCCAAAACGCGAGCACTTCGGCGAGCTCGCGACCGCGCAGTCCGTGCGCCTGGCACGACGCGCTCGCGAACGCGCGCAATGCGCGCTCCCGCGCTGCGGGCGTGCGCGCGAGCGACGCGCGCTTCAACTCGCGGGCACTCCTCGTCCACTGCCGCGCGTCCCGCGGAAGCGGCATGTCGAGCAGCTGCCGCGCGGAGAGCTTGATGGCCGCCGCGCTGAGCGCGCTGCCCGCGTAGAGCGCGACCGCTCGCGCCGCGACGACCGGCGAGGCGACCGCCGCCGCGACCCTCCAGAGATCCGCGCGGCGCGCCGGCGTCACCGTGATGAGCGGAACGAGCGGAACGGCATCGCCGGCCTCGTCAACCCACGCCTCGATCACCTTGGTCTGCGTCGCCACGAGGATCTTGGGCACGCGCCGCGCACGCATCCACGCGAGCATCTTCGGCGTATTGGAAAGCGCGCGAGCGTCCACTCCCGGATGCCGCATGCGCGCGCCGAGGATGCGCACATCGCACGCGCCCCAGGCGTTCGACGCGAGATCGACGTGCTTGGTGGTGATCAGCGGCGCGGGCGCGCCGCGGTCCTCGACGAGCGCGCCCCTCAACCCGTAGTACTGGTCGCGAAAATCCGCGGTCGCCCGCGCGATCGAACCGATCGAACGCCCCTCCTCGACGCCGAGCGCGACGGATGGCGCTCCGAACGCATCGGCGAGCATCGGCGACCACGTCTCGTCGCCCGGGCGCGGCGTCGGCACGCACTCGCGCGCGTCCGGCAACGGCTTGAACTCCAGTCCGAACGCCCGTCGCAGAGGAGGCGGCGACGGCCGAGGTCCCGCCTCGAACACGAGCGCGCAGACGCGGACATTCGCATCCTCGAAGAGCCCCTCCTTCGCCGCCCAGATCGCGCGCAGCATCGCCCGCTCGAGCGCGGCGTCGCGCGCCGAGCGGACATCAGCGGCCGCGAGGAACGAGAGCGGCATGACGAAACCGAGCCGACCGGTCGGCCCAAGGGCCTCAAGCCCGCGGAGAAGGAACGCGGCCGACGTATCGGCGTAGCGCTTCACCGCGCCCGCGGTGGTGCGCGACACCCTCCGGGCGCGCGTCCGCGTCGAGGCCGTCCCGCGCTTCAACTGCCCGAGAAACGGCGGATTCCCGAGGACGAGATCGAATCGCTCCGACCCGAGCCCGCGCCACGCGCGCTCGGAGAGCGCGTCGCCGTGGACGAGATGCGCGTCGAGTGCGCGCGCGACGGCCGCACGGCGACGGGCGGTCGTCGACGCCGGCAGAAGCGCACGCAGCGCCTCCCGCGCGAGCGCGAGGGCCGCCGCGTCGATGTCGATCCCGTGGATCGAGTGCTCGAGGATCTGCGCCATGTCCGCGCCACGCCGGGCCGCGAGCCTCCGCGCCACCGCGACGAGGAAGTTGCCGGAGCCACAGGCCGGATCGACGATGCGCACAGGCGTCGTCGACCGACGGAATCCAACCAAAGCCTCGGCGACGAGATGATCGACCAGCGCGGGCGGCGTGTAGTGGGCCCCCTGCGCCTTGCGTCGGCTCACGCCGCCACGCGCGGCGGTCGCCGCAAGCCGCGCGAGATGCGCACGCTCGGAAGACCTGGGTGCGTCAGCCCCGTGTACGCCAGCCTTGGATTCGTCGCGGTCGTGCCTGCCCACCACGCCAAGGTACGCGCCCGCCGCGCACGGTGCGAGTCGCCCGCCTCTCCCAAGCCGCATCCGTCGCAAGCGTTACGCTGTGCGCATGCGCATCTTCCCGCAGTCCCTCCGGACGCGACTGGTCGTCTGCTTCCTCCTCGCGACGCTCGCGCCGCTCGCCGCCGTGCTCTATCTGTCGCTGCGCCTCGCCGACGAGGGCACCGAGCGGAGCACGGTCGCGATGCTGCGCGCGCTGGCCGAGGAGAAGGCGGCGCGGTTGGATGGCTACGCGCGCGAAAACCTGCGGCACGTCGAGGGAATCTCGACCGGCGTGGCTTTTCAGGCCGCGCTCGAGGAATTCTCCGCCTCCTTCGACGAAGATGGCCGCCGAGACACCGCCCGGTTCGACGTCGCTGCAGCAAAGTTCCTCCCGCGAGTCTCCAGTTGGATCTCGATCGTCGCCGTCGATGCCTTCTACCTCATCGACACGGGTGGCCGCATCGTCTACACATCCGACCCAGGTTCCCCGCTGCTCGGACGCTCGCTCGACGAGACGGCGCTCTCCGAGACCGGACTGGCGCGCGCCCTCGCCACGATCCGGACGACGCGGAAGCCTGAGATCACGCCGCCCGAGATCGCGCGCGACGACACTCGTCCGCCGCTTCGCGTGGTTGGTCCGATCCTGCGGGGCGACACGCTCCTCGGGTTCGCGGCGGTCGATCTTCCCCTCACCGAGATCGATGAGATCGTCTCCGATTTCGCCGGACTCGGCGCGACCGGCGACTCGTTCTGCGTCGCGCAGGTCGGCACCGGCGTGGTGTTCACCACGCCGCGACGCGGCGATCCCGTCGCGGCCTCGACGCTGCAAGGCCGGATCGGTGGCGATTTCCCCAAGCGCCTTCAGCAGCTCGCCCTCGGCGAATCCGCGGCCGGACGCGGTTCGGATACCGATGGAGAGGAGGTGTTCGGTGCGTGGGTCACCGTACCGACGCTCGGATGGGGCCTTGCGGTCCTGCAGCACACCGACGAGGTGTACGCGACCGCGCACGAGCAGCAGCGGGCCGTGCTGTCTGTCGCCTCGATCGCGGTCGTCCTCGCGGTCTTCCTGGGCTGGCTCGTCGCACGCTCGGTGACGCGGCCGATCGAGGTCGCGGCGTTGGCCGCAAGCGAGCTCGCACGCGGCGAACTCGCGGAGGGCATTCCCATCCTTGGGAGCGGCGAACCGCGCACGCTGCTCGTCGCCATGCGAAATGCCGAGGACAGCCTCGTCGCACTGCTCACGCGCATTCGGAGCACCGGAAGCGCCCTCGGCACCACCGCGCACGGAATCCGGACCGACGCACTCGAGCAGAACGAGCTCGCGCAGCAGTTCGGTTCGACGAGCACCGAGATCGCCGCCGCCGTCCGCGAGATCACCGCGACGCAGCAGGATCTCAACGGATCGGTGCAGTCGGTCGCCGCCGCGGTGCGACGCACGACCGAGTCGGCCGCCAGCGGCCGCAGTGCCCTCGGCCGGCTCTCCTCCGAGATCGATGCACTCGCGCTTGGAGCCTCCAGCGTCTCGGTCCGGCTCGGCGAGATCCGGGAGCGTGCCGAGCGAATCCACGTGGTCGTCGCCAGCATGGCGAAGGTCGCCAACCAGACGAATCTCCTCGCGGTGAACGCCGCGATGGAGGCGGAGCGTGCGGGAGAGGCTGGTGCGGGATTCCGCGCGGTCGCCC
>JAJTGL010000082.1 GCA_021297795.1 Planctomycetaceae bacterium | reverse complement strand
GACGAGCAGGGGGTCGGGAGGGGTCGGCGAGGACGGCTTCTCCGGGGCTCTGCGGGGCTCGGGAGCGAAGGGGTCGTGCGTCACTTGCGCCCCCCTTCGAGAGCCGCGAGCACGGCGTCGACGTCGAACCGGACGATCCGGTCGGTCGCTCGGATCACGGGGATCCGCTTTGAGCGTGCCCAGCCGTAGACCGTCCACGTCGAGACGCCGAGGATCTCGGCGATCTCCCGGGCGGTCGAGAGCGGCTTGCGGGTTAGGTTGCGGGAGGGTTTGAGACGCGGGATTCGACGTGGTTTCGTCATGCCCCACACGGTCGGGGTTGAGGGGCGGATCCGCTTCCGACCTCGACTCCGACTACTCCGACCTCGCTCGGATCTTCGCGGCAAGTGCCCACTCGTCGGGCGTCAGCTTGAAGCCAGCGTCTCCGGCGCGGAGCCCGGGAAAGCCGCAGTCGGCACGGAGCTTCCCGATCGCGTCGTAGATCGACTTGACGGTCTTAGGTTGACGGAGCTTGCGTTGCACCTTGCTCGCGATCTCCTCCGCGGAGAGCGAACCGTCGGCGTCGAGGAGCACGTCCAGGATCGCGGCTTCGAGCGGTGAGGGCTTGCGGTTTGCCTTGACGACCGCCCGGGCAATGCCGTCCGCGTCAACGAGCTTGCGGAATGCGAGGATCGCGGCGCGGAGAATCTCCAAGTCGGGCTTGGCGTGCCACGTCTTCGGAGACGGATGATCCGACCGCCCGAAGCATCTTCGGAGAAGCTCGTCGAGCGGAGCCCGGTCGGCGGGTTGGTAGCCGTCGAGAAGAGCGAGCCGGTTGGCGGCAAGCCGCACGTCGGCTTCAAGCCGGAACTGCTCATCCAAACGCCAGCCGTGCATGGCGAAGTCTTGGAACGTCGGAGCCCCGTCGCGACCGAAGCGCTTTAGCCGTCGCTGGTACTCGGCGTCGCAGAGATCTCGACGGAACGGAAGATGAGCCCGATCACCCAATCGAAGCCGTGCCCCGTCGTCGATCCACTCGTCGAGCTGGTCGATCCGGTCGGCAAACCGTTGAGCGCGTGTTGCCGCACGATCGAGCGCACGATCGTCGCACGGGGCAGGCGGTCGGGAGTCCGCTCTTCGGTCGCGAACCTAGCCCGGCGTGCGTCGGCGCGATCGTATCGACGGGGCGCGATTCTTTCGCCGCAGGCGGCGTGATTCCGCGAGACGCAACGCGCGAGAAAAACGACCCCCGGGGGGTAGCGTTTCTCGGCACGCATCTCCGAGGTGCCCCGCTTGCCCACGTCAAAAAGAAGTACGCGGCGAGATGCGACGCGAAGCACGTCGCGCCGGATCATGCGCGAACACGCGCCGTCGTGCGCCTACTGCTACCGCTACTGCTACCGCTTGAAATGGCGTGCTCGCAAGTCCCGTCGCCCTCGACGCTTGCGCGGAGGGCTATTTGTCAGCTGAGCTAATCGCCCGACGGGGCGAGAGTATAGCAGAGGTCCGGTTCGGCTCAACCCATGCGAAGCGGGCCTTATCGGCGCTGGTTGGGGTCGGACCGCGGATCGCGCATCCGTCCTTGGTCCGTGGGCGGTTGCTCGCGCGGTGAAGGGAACCGGCTGCGCCGATCCGGAGGTGCTGGCATTCTCCGGCCGCGCGAGAGAAGCGCATGCGCGCGGGGGATTGAACGCAGGCCGTCGTTCGCGTGCAATGCGCGCATGCGCGTGATGCACGCTCATCTCCGGCGGCTGTTCGGCGCGCTCGTCCTCGCGGCGATGGTCGCCGGCTGCGCAAGCACGAAGTCGCAGCCTCCCCTCAACATCGTCCTCCTCTACGCCGACGACTGGCGGCACGACACGCTCGGTTGCGCGGGAAACCCGGTGGTGAAGACGCCGCGGCTCGACGCGCTCGCCGCCGACGGCGTGCGGTTCACGAGGAACTCCGTGACCACCGCGATCTGCGGCGTGAGCCGCGCATCGCTCCTCACCGGGCAGTGGATGTCGCGGCACGGGAACCGCGGCTTCGCGATGTTCGCGACGCCGTGGTCCGAGACATTCCCCGCGCAGCTCCGCGCGCACGGCTACTGGATCGGCCACGTCGGCAAGTGGCACAATGGCAAGTTCCCCGCGGAGCAGTACGACTCGCCGGCCTCGGCGCTTGCGAACGGCACGCATTGGATTGAGCAGCCAGGGATCACGGAACCCGGTGGGACGCGCATCCATGTGACGCGGAAGAACGAGCGCGACGCGATCGATTTCCTCCGCGCGCGTCCGTCCGAGCGTCCGTTCTGCCTCACGGTCGCGTTCTTCGCGACGCACGCGGAGGACGGAAACAAGGCGCAGTACCTGCCGCAACCCGAGAGCATGTCGCTCTATCGCGATGTCGCGATTCCGGTGCCCGCCACCGCGACCGACTCGGCGTTCCGCGCGCTGCCGCCCTTCCTCGCGACCGACCGGAACGAGGGCCGCAACCGATGGAAATGGCGCTTCGACACCCCCGAGCGCTATCAGGAGTCCATGAAGAACTACTACCGCCTCGCGACCGAGGTCGACGCGACCTGCGGGCGCGTGCTCGACGAGCTCGCGCGGCAGGGGGTGCTCGACCGGACCCTCGTGATCTTCACCACCGACAACGGCTACTTCCACGGCGAGCACGGACTCGCGGACAAGTGGTACCCGTACGAGGAGTCGATCCGCGTGCCGCTGATCGTGCGCGACCCGCGCATGGGCGCGACGACGCACGGAACGACCTGCGATGCGCGCACGCTCAACGTCGACCTCGCGCCGACGATCCTCGCGGCCGCCGGGATCGCGCCGCCTGCGGGCATGCAGGGCCGCGACATCGCGCCGCTCTATCTCGGTGCGCAGCATCCCGCGTGGCGCAGCGAGTTCTTCTACGAACATCCCATGCTCACCAGCCGCGACTTCATCCCGGCGTCCGAAGCCATCGTGAGCGATGACGGAATCCGCCAATGGAAGTACATCCTCTGGCCCGACTGGGCTGGCGAACCGCGCAGCGAGCAGCTGTTCGATCTGGCGCGTGATCCGCGCGAGGAGCACGACCTTGCCGTGGATCCAGCGCACGCGGCGAAACTCGAGGAAATGCGGGCCGCGCTCGCGCGGCTTCGTGCGGAGGCGCGGTGACCGGACGACCCCCGCGGTAGAGTGGGCGCATGCGGTTCCTCGCTCTCCTCGCAGGCCTTCCGATCGCCCTCGCTTCCTCGCCCGCGCACGTCGATGCGCAGCAGGCCCCCAAGCCCTCCGCGGCGCAGGCCACGAAGCCCCCTGCGCAGCAGGCCACGAAGCCCGTCCTCCGCGTGTATCTCCTCGCGGGCCAATCCAACATGGAGGGGCACGGCGTCGTCGACCTCGACGACGAGCGCGACTACAACGGCGGGCGCGGCACGCTCGCGCGCTTCGTCGACGATCCGGCGAACACGGCCGCGTGGGGCGATCTCCGCGCCGCGGAGGGCGCGCCCAGCACGAACGGCTGGGCGATCCGCGACGACGTCTTCGTGTCCTACCTCACGCAGCGCGGCACGCAGAAGGCCGGCGCGCTCACCGTCGGCTATTCGTGCTACGAAGGTGCGCACCACATCGGACCCGAACTCGGGATCGGCCGCCAGCTCGGCCGGCGCTTCGACGAGCCGGTGCTCCTCGTGAAGACGGCGTGGGGCGGCAAGAGCCTGATGAAGGACTTCCGTCCGCCGTCGGCGGAAGGCGACACCGGCCCGTACTACACGAAGATGCTCGAGGAATACCGCGCGGCGATCGCGGCGATCCCCACGCGCTTCCCGCAGCTCGCGGGCCATGCGCCGCATCTCGACGGCTTCATCTGGATGCAGGGCTGGAACGACGCGTGCGACAAGGCCGCGACCGCCGAGTACGCGGCCAACCTCGCGCACCTGATCCGCGATCTTCGCGCGGAGTTCGGCAATCCGACGCTGCCGTTCGCCTCGGGCGAATCGGGCAACTGGGATGGCGAGGAGTTCCGCACCGCGCAGCGGAAGGGCTGCGAGGACCCGTCGGTCGCCGCCCACACGCGCTTCGTGCCGACGCGCGGATTCCTCCGCAAGCCCGAGGACTCGCCGAACAAGGGCCACGGCCATCACTGGTTCGGCAACGGCGAGAGCTACCTGCGCATCGGCGACGCGCTCGGAGCGGCGATGATCGTGCTGGTCGACGAACGCGAGCAGCAGGGAACGAGCGGTCGCGAGGCTGGCGGGGACGCCGTCGCCCCGGCTGCGCCGGCGTCGAAGTAACGCGCGCCTCGGAGGGCGAGGCTGCCCCAGCCGCACCGATCTCTCCTACATTGGCGCGATGCCCACGCGCCCGAGCACGAAGCGTCCCTCCACCTCCGCGTCGACGAAGTCCGGCAAGCGCGCCGAGAGCGCCGCGCGCCGCGCGCCTTTCATCGCGCCCGACTTCGATCCCGATGCCGCCGCAACCGGCGATGGGCTCTTCGGCCTCTCGACCTCGGTCGACGAGGCGAACCTCGTCGTGATCCCGGTGCCCTACGACGCGACGACGAGCTACCGCCCGGGCACCGCCCGCGGACCGGCGGCCGTCCTCGAGGCGAGCAAGCAGGTCGACCTCGAGGATCTCCAGTACGGCCCCGTCTGGCGCGCGGGCTTCGCGATGCTGCCGATCCCGAAGGAGATCGCGGCGCTCTCGAAGAAGACCCGCACCGCCGCCGAACCCGTCATCGAGGCCGGCGGCGCCGAGCCCGGCAACCGCGCGCACGCGAGGGCGCTCGCCGCCGTCAACGCCGCCAGCGAGCGGCTCAACGCGCATGTCGCCGCTGAAGCGCGCGCGATCCTCGATCGCGGCGCGATCCCGGCGCTCCTTGGCGGCGACCACTCGACGCCCTTCGGCCTCATTCGCGAGCTTGCCGAGCGGCATCCCGGCCTCGGCGTCCTCCAGATCGACGCGCACGCGGACCTCCGCGAGGCGTTCGAGGGCTTCACCTACTCGCACGCGAGCATCTATCACAACGTCATGACGCGCATCCCGAAGGTCGGGAAGCTCGTGCAGGTCGGGATCCGCGACTTCGGCTCGCGCGAGCGGGCGTTCGCGGAGGGCTCGCGCGGCCGCATCGAGGTCTTCTACGACCAGGCGATGCGCGACCGGCAGTTCGCGGGCGGCCCGCGCAACGCATGGAGCGCGATCTCTTCCGACATCGTGAAGAGCCTGCCGAAGGAGGTCTACATCTCCTTCGACATCGACGGACTCACGCCAGACCACTGCCCGCACACCGGGACGCCCGTTCCGGGAGGGCTTACGTTCCCCGAGGTCTGCCACCTGCTCGAGGTGCTGTCACGGAGCGGCAAGAAGGTCGTCGGCTTCGATCTCTGCGAGGTCGCCCCAGGCGCCCCGGGCGACGAATGGGATGCGAACGTGGGCGCGCGCGTTCTCTACAAGCTGCTCGGCTGCACCCTGCGGACGCAGGGACTTCTTCGCTGACGCCGCAGGTCGTCCGCCGCGCCGACCGCGGTTCTCCGGAAAACTGCATGAAGCGGGATGGGTCCGGCGGCCGATACCCACGCCATGCCGAAGTCGTTCGGTGACCGCATCCGAATCGCCGCGCGTGCCTTCGCAAGCCACGAGGGGCCCGCGCGCCGACTTCCGGCCGCGCCGGGCGCGTGGCGCGACGGTTCGATGCATCCCGACTCGATGCTCCTCGTCACGCTCGACAGCTGCCGCTACGACTCGTTCGAGGCGGTGCGGCCGCCCACGCTTTCCGCGATCGGGCCGCTCGCGTGCGCGCAGGCTCCCAGCCACTTCACCTTCGGCTCGCATTGCGCGATCTTCGCGGGCTTCACTCCCGGCGACGGCGCGCGGCACGAGCCGTTCGTCAATCCGAAGTTCGGGAAGATCGTGCGCGTGCTCGGGGGCCCCGCGAAGTCGAAGGGGAACGACGTGATCGTGCTCGAGGGCGAGACGATCGTCGATGGCTTCAACCGCGAAGGCTTCCTCACCGCGGGTACCGGTGCCGCCGGCTGGTTCGACGACCGCCGCGAGTCGGTGCGCCATCTCGTGCGCCACTTCCAGCACTACCTCTACGCGGGCAACTGCTGGTCGCTTGCGAAGCAGCTCGACTTCCTCGAGCGCACGATCGCCGGTGCCACCGAACCGGTGTTCGCCTTCATCAACGTGGGCGAGACGCATGTGCCGTACTGGTACGAAGGCGCTCCGTGGGAGCGCGATCGCAATCCGTGCGTCCCGTTCTCGACGAGCAACGATGCCGCCGAGTCGCGTCGACGCCAGCACGCGTGCCTTTCGTGGGTGGATGCGCAGATCGCGCCGCTGATCGGGGCGTTCTCGCGCGCGACGACCATCGTGTGCGGCGACCACGGCGACGCGTGGGGCGAGGATGGCTTCTGGGAGCACGGGATCATGCACCCGAAGGTGCTCGAGGTGCCCTTGCTCTACCGGATCGCGCCGCACCGGCTCGAGGGGCTCGCGAGCAGCGCGACGTCGCAGCCGATCGCTCCCGCGACGGCGGACTGAGCGACGCACCCGTCACTTCACGTCGCCGGAGGCTGCGCCACCCGCCGGTGTCGCGGTCGCACGCGCGGCGATCCACGCCGTCGCACGACGGCGCGCGTCCTCGAGCGTGGCGGGAGGCACCTGCGCTGCAAGTCGGCCGACGAGTCGCTGTGCGCCCTCGCGGGTCGGACTCCTGTCGGGTGCGAGTGATTCGGCGAGCACGCTCCAGAAGAGCGCCTCGGCGTGGTCGCGCGCCACGCCTTGTCCGCGCGCGAGGGCGTTCGCGAGGTTGCACATCGCCTCGGGGTTCGCGGCCTCGGCGCCGCGGCGATACCACGTGGCGGCGAGCGCGTCGTCCTCGTCGGTGCCGCGGCCGTTCGCGTGCATCTCGCCGAGGTTGTTCATCGCCGCGGCGTGGCCCAGTCCGGCGGCGCGCGTGTACCAATCGAGCGCGACGCGTTCATCGAGCGCAACACCTTGTCCGCGCGCGTGCATCAGCGCGAGGTAGAACATGCCATCGGCGTTTCCCGCCTCGGCCGATCGGCGGTACCAGCGCACCGCCTCGACGTCGTCGCGCTCGACGCCACGCCCGTTCGCAAGCAGGAGGGCGAGATGGTGCATCGCCTCGGCATCTCCCGCGTCGGCGGCCTTCCGGAACCACGTCGCCGCACGCGTCCAGTCGCGCGGCGTGCCATTGCCGTTGGCAAGCACGACACCGAGGCGCGTCATCGAGGGCACGTCGCCCAGTTCGGCGGCCGACGTGTACCAGCGCACCGCGGCTTCCGGCTCGCGGTCGACCTCGGCAAGCAGGCCCATCCGTCGCATCGCCACGGGATCGCCACCCTTCGCGAGCCGCTCGTTCTCCACGCGCGAGGCCGGCGCGGCGGGGGGTGTCGGAGCAGCGGGGGCCGCAGGGCCTGCCGCCGGCCCCGTCGATGGTGTCGCCGCGTCCTGCGCCGAGGGCGCGGTTCCCGCGAGGGCGAGTGCAAGTAGACCGGCGGCGAGGGAGCACGGAGCCATGTCCGGACGATACGGCCGGCGGCCGCCGACATGATGAAGGGAAGGTTCAGCGTGGGACGAGTACCGCCGCGAACCGGTAGACCAGCGATCGGCCGAGCCATGCGACCCGGAGACCGGCGCGTCCGGCGAGGTCGTCGATCTCGGCGCGGGTGAACCCGGCCTCGACGCTCACGCGCGCGTCATGCCGCGTCGATGTGGTGGCTGCGAGCGTGGCGATGCGCACCGCGGCGAGCTGCACCGGTCCGCGCGTGAGGTCGTTCCAGATCACCGCCCGGCGCGAGACGCGGGCCATCGAGCGCAGCGCCTCGACCACGGCGCCATCCGGGAAGTGGTGGAGCGTGAGCGACGCGTGCGTGAGGTCGAAGGCGCGCTCGCCGAAGGCCTCGACGAGACGGAAGACGTCGCCCTCGACGAACCGCACGGCGACGTCGGCCGGGGTGCGCGCGCGGGCCTCGGCGACCATTTCGGCGCGGCGGTCGAGTCCGGTCACGTCGACTTCCACGCCCCTCGAGACCGCCAGCGCACGGGCGATGTCGCCGCTTCCGGTGCCGACATCGAGGAGGCTCGGGCGGGTCGAGGGGTTCGAGCGGGTGGCCGTGCGCACGGCGCGCAGCGAGAGGCTGGTTCCGGAAAGCAGCCGGTTGATCGCGCGCAGGTAGCCGAGCTCGCGCTCGAGGCTTGTCCCTCCGCAGGAGGCCTGATCGAGGTACTCGTCGGAGAGCCGCCGTCCAGTCCACGGCTGCGGGACTCGGCGATAGGGCTGAAACGAACCGCCGGACGCGCGATCGGCGTCCGGCGGGGTGGTTTCGTTCGTCGGCATCGGGCCCTGCACGCGAGGGTCGGGTCGGGAAGGACCGCTCAGTGCGTGTGCGTCCGCTCCTGCGTGTTCTCCGGCGTCCGCATGGTCTGATCCTGCGGGAGCGACCGACGCGAGGCGGAGTCGTCGGTCTTCTGGACCTCGTCCGAGGTCTCCTTGAGGCCCTTCTTGAACTCCTTGATGCCCTGGCCGAGCGACTTGCCGACCTCGGGCAGACGGCGGCCGAAGAGGAGGAGGGCGATGATCAGGATGACCGTCCACTCGAGCATGCCGAGGTTGCCGATGAACGCGAGGACGGTCGGGGTGGTCAGGGTCATGGAGATCTCCGTGGAGCGAGTATACCCGCGTCCGCAGCCGCAAGATGCGGTCTTTCGCGCCGAGTCGACGGGAGCCGTCGGGTCCGGCGCCGAAACCCGGGGACCGGTGACGCGATCGCCTGCGCGTCTCGAGCGCCGCCTGCATCGCGTCCGTGCGAAGTGTGCGGAAACTGCGCCTCATCTTCCGATATCCATACGACCATGCTGGATCGCATCACGCTCCGCGGCGCCCTCCGCACCGCCCTTCGCGTCGTCCCCATCGTCACCGCGCTCGCTCTGGCAGGATGCCGGACGCAGCAGGCCGTTCCCGAGGATCCCGATCGTCCCACCGACGGTCCCGCCCTCGTCAAGCTCGGGCCCAACGACCCGAAGCCCGACGTCGGCGCCGCCTACGGGCGCAAGAGCTTCTACCTCGATCGCTCGGTCAACGAGAGCGTCGGCTGGTTCCAGAAGCCGTCGGCGCAGTCGTGGTTCCCGTTCCGCAACCAGGGCACCAACGAGGAGGTCTGCACGTTCGAGCAGGCCGCCGCGAGCGTGGTCGCCTTCCGCGAGCTCCTGAAGAACTCGTCGAGCGCGGAGGAGTTCACCACGAAGTTCAACGAGATGTTCGACGTGTGGCAGTCGGTGGGCTACAACGACAAGCGCGACGTGCGCTTCACCGGCTACTTCTCGCCGACCTTCAAGGCCGACCGTTCGCCGAGCGACCGCTTCAAGTACCCGCTCTACCGACGCCCGGCCGAACTCATGTCCGACCCGAAGACAGGCCAGCCGCTCGGCCGCCGCATGCCCGACGGTTCGACGCAGCCGTGGCCGACGCGCGCCGAGATCGAGGCGAGCGGCATGTTCAAGGGCACCGAGCTCGTGTGGCTCGAGAGCGCGCTCGACGCGTACATCGTGCAGGTGAACGGCAGCGCCAAGCTCATCATGCCCGACGAGAGCGTGATGTACGTCGGCTACGCCG
This sequence comes from Planctomycetaceae bacterium, assembly GCA_021297795.1. Lineage (GTDB taxonomy): Bacteria > Planctomycetota > Phycisphaerae > Phycisphaerales > SM1A02 > QWPT01. Next base: position 3,456 of record JAJTGL010000082.1, on the reverse strand, counting down.
GCAAGACCGACGGCGAGTACGTCGGCCTCGGTACGAGCTTCATGGAGGCGGGCATCCTGAAGAAGAGCGAGCTCTCGCTCGCCGCGATCCGCCGCTACGGCAAGCAGCACCCGGAAGAGGTGCAGAAGCTCATCAACCGCAACAACTCGTACGTGTTCTTCCAGGAGTATCCGGCGGGTGGCTGGCCCGCGGGTTCGCTGGGCGTCCGTGTGAACGAGGACGCGTCGATCGCAACCGACAAGTCGATCTTCCCGCGCGGCGGCATCGTGATGGTCGACACCGTCGCGAACACCTACAAGGGCAACATGGTCGAGTACAAGAACTTCATGCTCGATCAGGACACCGGTGGCGCGATCCGCGCCGCCGGCCGCGCCGATCTCTACATGGGTGCGGGCGCGGCGGCGGAACTGCTCGCCGGCGGCCAGTACTCCACCGGTCGCATGTACTACTTCTTCCTCAAGCCCGAGTACGTGGCGCAGTACCCGCTCCCGACGCCGGAGAAGCGCGCGCCCGCCGCGAAGTGAATCTCGCGCACGAACTCAGGCCCATCACAGCACAGCATCACGCGGCGCGTCTCGTCTCGAGGCGCGCCGCGACGCTTTTCGAGGCGCGCCGCGTTCGTTCTCGGGGCGCAGCCTTCGTCGGACGAGTTCGTCAGCGGCCATCGGCCGACTTCGCATCCGCTCGTTCCTTCCAGCCGAGTCCGCGCTCAAGACGCGACGCATCCGCGGGCTGCCAGTCGCGCTGCCTGTCTGGCTCGATCCACGGCGCGCTGTCGAAGCGCCCGTCGCGATCGACCGAGAGCTTGGCGAACGATGCCGGGAACGCACGCGGCCGCGTGAACGCCAGGCGCTGCGCGCGCGCGGCCTCGCTTTCGGCGACAAAGCGCGACTCGTCGAGCCGGCACCACGCCTCGCCCGCGATCGACCCCACGACGAGCGCGGGCACGAGGATGCACGCGAGGCGCTTCACCGGTCGTGCCGAGAGCGCCCACGCCGGTAGCGGCGCGGTCGATTGCCCGCACTCGGTGCAGGTCGGGCGCGACTCGTGCGGATAGCCGCAGTAGGGGCAGCGTCCTTCGCGCGCGCGGCGATCGGCGGGAAGGTGCAGCCAGAAGATCTCGGCGAAGTCCGCGAACGGCACGAGCCACCACAGGAAGATCGAGGCCGCCGCGGTGGCCGCGACGCATGCCGCGATCGCGCCGATGCCCGAGCCGAAGCCGCCGAAGAGGGCGCGCGCGAGGCAGTACGAGACGAAGAGGAACGCGACAGAGCAGAGAAAGAGCAGGGCGAACGCGATCGCGTTCGCACCCGAAGGCGTGCGCACGCGATCGAGCCTGCTCCAGGCAGAGTTCACGGAGGTGTCGGGCGCTTCCGCCATGGGTGCGACGATAGCCGCGCACCCGACGCGGCGCGATGGCCGCCCTACACTGCGCCCCATGGTTGCGGACGCAAGACCACCGGAATCCGACGGTTCGACGGCGATCGACCTCGTCGACGTCACCAAGATGTACGCCGGCCGCGTGCACGCGCTGCAAGGGGTCGCGATGCGCGTCCCGCGCGGCGAGATCTTCGGCCTGCTCGGCCCGAACGGCGCGGGCAAGTCGACGCTCGTCAAGATCATGACCACGATCGTTCGCCCGACGACCGCGCGCGGCACGATCCTCGGCATGCCGATCGGTCATCGGCCCACGCTCGCGCGCGTCGGCTACCTGCCCGAGCACCATCGCTTTCCGATGTATCTCACCGGTCGCCAGTGCGTCGAGTTCTTCGGCGCGATGGGTCTCATGCGCCGCGCCGAGCGCAAGCGCCGCGCGGCGGAACTCCTCGACGTCGTCGGCATGGGCGCGTGGGGCGACCGCCGCGTCGGCACCTACTCGAAGGGCATGCAGCAGCGCACGGGCCTCGCGGCCGCGCTGGTGAACGACCCCGAACTGGTCATACTCGACGAGCCGACCGATGGCGTGGATCCCGTCGGACGCGCGGAGATCCGCGATGTCCTCCTCCGCATGCGCGCGGAAGGACGCACGGTGTTCCTGAACAGCCATCTCCTCGGCGAGGTCGAGCTCGTCTGCGATCGCGTGGCGATCATGCTGAAGGGCAAGGTCGAGCGACAGGGCACGATGGCCGAACTCACGCACGACAGTCGCGCGTGGCGCGTCACGATCGAAGGCGCCGCGCCGGCGTGGTGCACGGAGTTCGGCGCCGCGTCGACCGACGGCCCGCGTGCGTCGATCGACTTCAAGTCGGATGATCTCGCGGTGCTTCAGTCGTTGATCGATCGCCTGCGCGCCGAGCGGATCGCGATCGTCGGCGTGCGCGAGACGCGCGAGAGCCTCGAGAGCCTCTTCATGCGGCTCGTGCGCGACGTCGACGGCCGGGCTTCCGCGGTGGGTGCGTCGAACGTGAACAGCACGATGCGCGCGGGAGGTTCGCGATGAGCGCCTCGCACGGTTCCGGCCCCGGGCGCTCGCTCTCGCGCCGACGCCTCGCGCCGCCCGACTACGTCGTGCAGACGTGGGCGATCTTCGTCGCGGCGTATCGCGAGCTCAACGCGCGCAAACTCTTCTGGGTCGCGCTTCTCCTCAACGGGCTCGTGATCGGCGCGGTCGCCGCGATCGGGATCGACGACAAGGGGATCAGCGTCCTCGGCTACGAGCTTGGAATCCCGGGCGTCACCACCCGCACGTTCCCCGACGGGCAGCTGTACCGGACGATCCTCTCGGCGCTGGGCGTGGGCTTCTGGCTCTCGTGGCTCTCGACGATCCTCGCGCTCCTCTCGACGGCATCGATCTTCCCCGACCTCGTGACCGGCGGCGTCGACACGATGCTCTCGAAGCCGATCGGGCGCGGACGGCTCTTCTTCACGAAGTTCGCGACGGGCCTCCTCTTCACGGCGCTGCAGGTGTCGGTGTTCGCGCTGCTCGCGTTCTTCGTGCTCGGGATCCGCGGCGGCGTGTGGGAACTCGGCATCTTCGTCGTCGTGCCGCTGATGGTCGTCTTCTTCAGCTACCTCTTCGCGGTCCAGGCCGTGGTCGGTGCGGTCACGAAGTCGCCGATCGCGTCGGTGATCGTGACGCTCCTCTTCTGGATCTTCATCTACCTCGTCCACGCGGGCGAGCAGCTCACGCTCGCCGGCCGCACCGCGAGCCGCCTCGAGATCGCGGGCATCGAGGCCAAGATGGATTCGCTGAAGACCGAGGAGGCGAAGGAAGGCCTGCGCAAGCCGCTCGAGGAGCAGCGTGCCGCCGATGAGAACTGGGTGCTCGCGCACCGGATCTTCTTCGGCGTGAAGACGGTGCTTCCGAAGACGACCGAGACCGCTGGGCTCGTGACGCGCGCGCTTGCGGTCGCGGCCGACATCGGTGAGGAGGAGGACGCGGAGGCCGACGACGACAACGCGCGGCGCCAGCGCGGCTTCTTCCGGTCGCAGTTCGTCACGGAACGCAAGTTGCGC
>JAJTGL010000007.1 GCA_021297795.1 Planctomycetaceae bacterium | reverse complement strand
TTCAGGCTCGGTCACAGCCTCTGCTTCGGCAAATGGAGCAATTCGCAGCGACGGTTCGATTGCGGGAAGTCCGTCGACCGAGACTACCCACATGGGACCGAGCGCCAAAGTCGTTCTGCCATCGCGAACCACGCGGGCGACGATCGCGGAAAGGCGTGATTGACCGAACATCAGCGAGACACGCGCGGTCTGTCCCGACTCAAGAACGCTCGCAATCTCGGGCGCCGCGAGCAGCGCGTCAAGCTTCCAGCACGACGCGTCTGTCGCGGCCGGCACCGCCTTCGCGCCGGACGGAACACGATCGGCCTGTGTCGGCGGGTCCGCATGGAGCGCCGTTCCGATCGACGCTACAAGTGCGACACACCCCAACCGAAGCATGCGGTGGCCAGACGCAATCGTTGCGCCGAGCAGCAGGCCGAGAGGCGGGGCTTGAAGCGACCACACGCTCGGGCGAGGACGGCATGTTGATGCTCGCATGATGCACTCCTTGCTGTTGATTGCTGAGCGACGCGTGCCAAGCCACTCCGTGCGCAGACTAATTGCGTCGAAATCGCCAACAAGCATCCATTGGGTGAATTCTCGATCTCTGTCGAAACCGATTGTCAAATGCAATTCTGCTTGAACGAGCGCTCGAACTTGTCGCGGTCGCCGCTGCGGCGGCTCCCTTCGGCGTGGATCACACCAAAGCGAGCAAGTTGCGAAGCAGGTTGCGAGCGCTCAGACTTGCGAGCGCTCAGACCGCCTCAGCCTCCGCCGAACCGCTTGCGCACGTCGCCGAGGAAGCGCACGATCTGCCCCTGCTCCACGGGCGAAGACGCCTTCTCGACATCACTCGCCCAGAAGTCGAGGAATCGCATCGCGCCGTCCTCCGTGAGGCTCGGCATGCGGTCGGACGGCCGCTCGGCGGCGCGCTCGCGACCACGCTCGCCCTCGCGACGGATGTCCTCGAGACGCTCGTCGTCGGGCTTCTCGCTGTCCTTGCCGGTCGCGATGCGCTCGCCGGTCTTGAGCCAGCGCACCATCCACTCGTCGATGTACTTGCCGCGGTCCTTCTCGGGGACCTTGAAGTAGTCGGCGGCACCCTGCGCGAGGATGTCCTTCGCTAGGACGCGCGCGTTCTGCGTCGCCTGCTCGCGCGCGGGGCCGGAAAGCCCCGCGAGGAACGCGGCCATCAGCGCGCTCTCGGCCTGGTCGCCCGCACGGAAGCGATCGGCGAGCTCCATGAGGAATCGGATGCGCTCCTCGACCGGGAGCTTCGAGAAGTCGTCGAGCGCGAAGTAGCCGAGCACGTCGTCGACCGGCGAGTCGAAGATCGACGGCGGCGGACGGAAACGCACCTCGAACCACCAGTACGCGCCCGCGCCGAGCATCGCGGCAACCAGCACGCCGCCGGCGGCGAGCTTGAGTTCACGCCGGCGGTTCTCCCACAGGTCGACCAACGCCTCGTCGGCGCGGTCGCGGAGATTGGTGATCGACTCGAGCATCGTGGTTCGTCCTTGCGCAGAGAGCCGCGGGGCCTTGAGACCCGACGGCGGATCGTGATTCAGCCACCCCCGCCGCCGCCACCACCGCCGCTCCCGTCACCATCCTCCTCGGTGCCGAGGTCGCGCATGATGCTCACGCTTCCATCGATATAGACGGCGTTGCGCGGATTCCGGTCGCCGATCGCGTGCCGGTCCTGACTGTCGTTGAGGATCGGGAAGCCCATCGGACTGCGGTCGTACAGCACGCCGACAAGCCGAGCCTCGGCTTCGTTGCGCATGCGCTCGCGCTGCCGCGTGGTCAGCGACATGTCGCCGATGGTCGATGCCATGAGCGCCGCCACCGGGATCTGCACCTGCGGCGTGTACCGGAGAAGCCCGGGCATGTAGACGTAGCTCGTGCCCGCGGCGATCGAGCCGTCCTCGTCGTCGTCGGCCGGACAGAACCAGCACTTGTTGTCGGTGCCAAGCGTGCGGCCGAGCACCGACACCAACCCGCCCTGCGGCCCCTCCGGCGTCGAGGCCGGAAGGAAGTCGCACATCGGGAGCTGTCCCTTGATCGACGATCGGTAGATGTCGAAACCGGTGAAGAGCTGCCGGAGGTTCGACTGGCACGACACCGACAGCGCCTCCTTGCGGATGCCGGAAACCGTCGGAACGATGAGCGACATCAGGATGCCGATCACGCCGATGACGGCGAGCATCTCGACGATGGTCAGGCCGCGGGCGGGCACGGTGGCTCGGCGGTTGTCGAAGCTGGCGCGGGGCGTCGTCGGCATGGGTCACGTTTCGCCGGATTCTCCGGCCCGATGCAGCGCATCGTACGGAACCCGGGGTGCCGCGCCAACACAACGACCACGTGCATGCCCAGTTCAGACCGAGAACGTGGCTTAGAACGTGGCCTCAGAACATGGCCTCGATGAAGCGATCCGGGTCGAACGGGGCCACGTCCTCGGGCCGCTCGCCGACACCGACGAGCTTGACGGGGACGTCGAGTTCCTCGCGGATGGCGACCACGATCCCGCCGCGCGCGGTACCGTCGAGTTTCGCGAGGAAGATGCCCGTCACCCCGGCAGCCTGGGCGAACAGCCGCGCCTGCTGCACGGCGTTCTGGCCGCTGGTCGCGTCGAGGACGAGGAGCACCTCGTGCGGCGCACCGGGGATCTTCTTCGCGAGGACATTGCGGATCTTGGTCAGCTCGCGCATGAGGTTGTCCTGCGTGTGGAGCCGGCCCGCGGTATCGACGAGCAGCACGTCCGAGCCGCGCGCGAGCGCCGCGTCGGCCGCGTCGAACGCGACCGCCGCCGGATCGGCGCCGGCCTTGCCCTTCACGATGTCGATTCCGAGCCGACGGCTCCACTCCTCGAGCTGCGCGACCGCGCCCGCTCGAAACGTGTCGGCCGCCGCGAGCAGCACCGTGCGTCCGTCATCCTTGAGGCTCTTCGCGATCTTGGCAACGCTCGTCGTCTTCCCGACGCCGTTCACGCCCACGACGAGGACGACCGTCGGCTTCGACGGCGCCACCGCGATCGCGCGCGCGCCCGACTGGGCCGACGACGGCCAGCGCGCCTTCAGGCTCTTCTTGAGGTACTCGAGCGCATCCTCGCCGCGCGACACCGTGCCCGAGCGGAACTCCTGGCGAAGCCCCTCGACCAACTCGCGCGCGGCCTTCACGCCGACATCCGCCGCGATCAGGCGCGACTCGATCTCGTCGATCAGTTCCTCGCTCAGCGTGCGGCCAAGAAGCAGCGACCGAAATTGGGCGCCGACGACCTCCGCGGTCTTCGCGAGGCCCTTCTTGATCGCATCGAAGGCATTGCGGAAGAAACCCATCGTGCGACCTCTCAGCCTCCGCCCGTGCTGCCGGAACCGCCGCCGGACGTGCCACCGGATTTGGCCACGCGATCGAGCACCGCGTTCACGAAGGCGCCGGACTTCTCGGTGGAGAACGTCTTCGCCAGCTCGACCGCCTCGTCGATCGCAAGCGCGGGTGCGTCGCCCCCGTGCGTGAATCCGTACCAGCCGAGCCGCAGCACGTTCCGGTCGATGATCGGCTGACGATGCACCGGCCACTCGCCGGCGAACGGCTTCACCGCGCGATCGGCGTCGTGCCGGTGCTCCCAGACGAGCGACGCGAGGCCGAGCCCATCCTCGATGGTCCTCGCACGCTCGGCGGCGAGTTCGGGGTCGCGCGCCTCGACGCGCGCCGCGGCCGTCGAGAGATCCGGAAGATCACCCGACGCGTCGAGCTCGCTCGCGCTCTCGAGTGCGTCGCGCACGGCATCGAGGTCGCCCGCGAGCCCGGAATCGAACTGATAGAGCGCCATGAGCGCGAAGCGCCGCACGGGGCGGATCGTTCCCTTGCGTGAGGACGGACGGCCGCTCACGCGGGCCTCCCGAGCGGCAGGCGGTGCACGCGGGCGACGGCCTGCGCGGCCACGATGGCGGCGACCATGGCCTCGACACCCTTGTTGCCCTTCGCGCCACCGGCGCGCGCCTCGGCCTGCTCGATCGTCTGGCAGGTCAGGACACCGAAGGCGACGGGCTTGCCGCAGGACGCCGTGATGCTGGCGAAGCCGTTCGCGACCGCCTCGCAGATGTAGCGGTCGTGGGTGGTCTCGCCCGTGAGGATGCAGCCGATGCAGACGACCGCGTCGAGGTCGGAGCGCGAGGCGAGCGCGTGGGCGATCGCCACCAGCTCGAACGACCCGGGAGCGTCGACGAGGACGAGGTCGTCGTCCTTGCCGCCGGCGTCGAGAAACGCCCTCCTCGCACCGGAGGCGAGCGCCCCGGTGACGTGGTCGTGGTAGCGGCTCGTCGCGATGCCGATGCGCAGGCCGCGCGCGTCGGCGGCGATGGGGACCTCGGTGTGCATGGGGCGGCCATGGTAGGCGATTCGCCCGGCGATCGCGGCGATGCGGGGACGAACCCCGCGGGTGACCGCGGTGCGTCCCGTATCATCGCCGCCGTGCAGGGAATCGCCCGCAAGACCATCGCCGCACTCGAGTTGTCCCGGCTGCCCCTCGCCCTCGGGACGGTGTCGAGCGTCTGGGTGATGGTCTTCGTCGCGCGCGCCGACCCCGCGCTTGAGGCCGTGCCCGCCGCGCGGCTCCCGCTCTGGATGTCGCTGCCGACGGCGACCGTGTTCGCCGCGGGTTTCCTCGCCTTCGGTGCGGCGCTCAACGACTTCCTCGATGCGAAGCACGACCGCGCCTTCGCGCCCGACCGGCCGATCCCGTCGGGTGCCGTCCGGCCGCGTCGCGCGATGCAGTTCGCGGCGGTCGCGCTCCTCGCGGGCATCGCGGGGGCGCTTCCCTTCGGCGAAGGCGCGCTGCTCGCGGCGCTGTCGCTCGCGACGATCATCCTTGTCTACGACGCCTTCGCGAAGTACGTGCCCGCGCTCGGGTTCGTCCTCGTCGGCCTCGCGACCGTGGCGTCGATGTTCGTGCCCACCCCGGAGAACTCGCTCACGCTCCCGATCTGGCTTGCGATGAGCCAGACGATGGGCGTGGGCGCGCTTGCCTACATCGTCGGCGAGAAGCGACCGCGCCTCACGCGGCGCGCGGTCCTCCTCGGCGCCTGCGGCTGGCTCTTCTGGAGCGCGGCGATCCTCGGCCTCGGCGTGCTCCGCTCGAACGGCGAGCTGCTGCCGGCGTGGTTCGAGCCTGGCAAGCTCCTCGCACCGATCGCGATCGCGGTGATCGGCGCGCTGATCCTCCTCCGCAGTCTTGCGGGGCCGCGCAGCCCCGCCCGAGGCGAGCAGCTGCTGCGCGCCGGCAGCCTCTGGAAGAGCCTCGTCGCCGCAGGCTGGCTGCTTGCGCTCGACGAGACCGCCGCATCTGCGGCACTCGCCGCCTGCGCGCTCGCCATCTTCGCGACGTTCGCGCTGCTGCGCGAGGCGGGCCCGCAGGTCGCCGACCCGGCGACCTGGCGCGGCTGACCTTCCGACGCACGCACTTCACCGCTCCGCGCGTTGGCCTCGAGCCACCCGGGCCGACGAGCGCCCGGTATTCTGCGCCCGTGCTCCCACGCCCCCATCGTCTCCGGATCCTCGCGACCGCCTCGATCGCGGCCGCCGTCGCCGCGAACGGCGGCGCTTCGGCGCAGGGCGCCGGCACCACCTCGGGTGCGGCGAAGCCGGACGCAGGCACTCTGGGCGGCGCGGGTACGACGCAGTCCGCGCGCCGCGTGATCGACGGCTCGACCCTCGGCGGCTTCGTCCTTCCCACGAAGGCGATCGAAGGCTCGTGCACGATGTCCGCGACCCGCGGTTGGCGCTGGAAGGTCGACGACACGCAGCGGCTGTTCCTCGAGGGCGACGTCCGGGTCTCGCTCGGCGGCTACTCCTTCAGCGCGAAGCGCGCGAGCGTCTGGATCAACAGGCTGCCGCTCGCGACGGGCGACGCCACGCAGATCGCCGTCTGGTTCGAGCGCGCCGAGGAACCCACGCGGCGCGCGGGCCTCGGCGCCAGCGGGCGCGATCTCCTCGTGACCACGTCCTTCCTCGGCGAGACGAAGCTGACGCTGGTCGCTCCCGAGAACGGCGCACCGCGCGATGCGGCGTTCATCGCCGCCGGCAACGCGCGACTCGCGCGCTATCTCCAGCAACTCGCGAAGGGCATCGACGACGGCACCGTGACGCTGCAGGCGCAGCCGACGCGCGATGTGCCCGCGAAGCCGGCCGATCCGATGCCGGTGCCGGGCGGCGCGCTCGCGGGTGCGCCGACCGCCGCGCCCGACGACCTCCCTTCCTCGATCGAACTCGCCGCGCCCTCCGTGGGCGCCGTGCCGATCTTCCGGCCCGACGGCACCGTCAGCTTCTCGGCCGACAGCGTCGTGATCGACGAGCGCAACGACCGGGTGGCCGTGCAGGGCATGGTCGAGCTCGAGTACCTCGGCAGCGTGAACGGCGAGGAGCGACGGCTCCAGCTGTCGGCCGAGCGCGGCGTGATCTTCCTCGCGGCCGGTTCGCTGACCGGCCTGCGCGAAGGCTCGCGCACGCTGCAGGCATCGAGCGTCGAGGGGATCTACCTCGAGGGCGCGGTGCACGCGTCGGACGGCGAGTACACGCTGCGCGGGGCGCAGGTCTACTACGACCTCGTCGAGAACCGAGCCGCGATCGTCGACGCCGTGCTGCGCACCTACGACCGCCGGCGCACCGAGCTTCCGATCTACACGCGCGCGGCCGAGATGCGCCAGGTCGCGGCCGACCAGTGGGTGGCCGAGCGCGCGACCGTGTCGACGAGCGAGTTCTTCACGCCGCACCTCGCCATCGGCGTCGACCGCGTCACCGTCACGCAGCAGCCGGATCTGCCGGGCGAACCGGGCACCGGCGGCATGTACATCGACGCCGACGGCGCGGCGATCGAGGTGGGCGGCGGGCGGATCCTGCCGCTGCCCGGCTACGAAGGACGCGTCGACCGCATCCCGCTGCGCGGACTGCAGACCGGTTACGAGCAGGGACGCGGCGTCGAACTCGGCACCGACTGGGATCTGCTCGCGCTCGTGGGAAGCGCGCCCGTCGCCGGTCTCGATGCGGAGCTGTCGATCGACGGCTACACCGAGCGCGGTCCGGGCGTCGGCACCACGTTCTCGCTGAGCGAAGGCCTCGGCTCGGGCGTGATCGATCTCTACGGTCTCTACGACTTCGGCGGCACCGACCGCACGAGCTCCGGCCTCGACGTCGAGGTCGACGCGGGTCCGCGCGGCGTGATCGACGCCGAGTGGCAGACGGCGCTCTCGAACGACTGGGCGCTGCAGACGCAGCTCGCCTACCTCTCCGACGAGACGTTCGCGAGCGCGTGGCGCGAGGTCGACTTCGACAACCGCCGCGAGTACGAGACCAGCGTCTTCTTCAACGGCGTCTCCGACAACACGGCGCTCTCGCTGCTCGCGAAGTACGACCTCAACGACTTCATCTCGAACTCGTACCTCCTCGCGAGCCGCAGCTACGTGGTCGACAAGTTCCCCGAGCTCTCGTACCGCCGCTACGGCGACGAGCCGTTCGAGGGGCTCACCTGGTCGCAGCAGTGGTCGGCGAACCTGATGTCGCTGAACCCGACCGCGGGCTCGCCGAATTCGCTGGGCGTGCCGGTCGGCGCGTGGGGTGGCGCGATCCTGCCGAACGAGCAGGTCTCCGACGGCTTCGACGACGCCGGCTACCGAGACAACGCCGTGTCGCGTCTCGACACGCGGCACGAGCTGAGCCTCCCGCTCACCGACGGCGTGGCGACGGTCACGCCGTTCGTCAGCGGCCAGGCGACCGGTTACGTGATGGACGAGTTCGACCAGTACTCCCGCGACGCGGAGAACCTGCGCTTCCAGGCGGGCGGCGGTGTTCGCGGCTCGCTGAAGTTCGTGCGCGTGGACGACACCGCGCAGAGTCGGCTGCTCGATGTCAATCGCATGCGTCACATCGTCGAGCCCTACGGAACGCTGTGGGCCGGCTGGGATTCGCTCGAAACGGGCGTGCTCCCGGTCTACGACCAGGATTACGAAGGCACGACCGGCGGAGCCGCGGTGAACATCGGCGTCCGCAACACCTTCCAGACGCAGCGCGGCGGCTCGGGCGCATGGCAGTCGGTCGACTGGGTGAAGCTCGATCTCGGCGCGGTGCTGAACGACGCGGGCAGCGACTTCACGCCGGAGCCGCTCGATCCGGCGGATCCCGCCGCGATCCTGCGCTGGAGCCAGTCGCCGATCCCGTCGTTCTACGCGTTCCGCCCCGAGTTCTCGCAGTGGGGTAGCCACGCCTACGGCATGACGACGTGGCAGATGTCCGACTCGCTCACGCTCGGCGGCACGATGAAGTACCTCTTCGAGGACACCGACTTCGTCACCGACGACGGATCGATCCTGCCGAACCTCGCGCTCGGATCGCTCGGCATCGAGATGCGCCACTCGCCGGTGGTGAGCACGTACGTCGAGTACCGCTACATCGCGCCGACGTCGAGCGAACTCCTCCAGGCGGGCGTCCTCTACCGCGCCGGCAAGCGCTACATGATCGCGGTCAGCCCGCAGTACGACATCGAGGCGGGCGAACTGCGCGCGATGGCGGGTTCGCTGACGCGTACGTTCCCCGACTTCGACCTCAACGCGAGCGCCGGCTACGACCTCATCGAGGACGACACGTTCATCGGCTTGTCGCTCTCGATCCCCGCCGGCTCCAAGAGCTCCAACTTCGGCGCCTACAACCCCGCCATGGGAGGCTATCGGTGACGCGACGTGCGCCGCGCGTGCTCGCGATCTCCTCGCGTGGAGGCCACTGGACGCAGCTCAGGAGGCTGCGGCGCGCGTTCGAGGGTTGCGACACGACGTGGGCCTCGACCGACGCCGGGCTTGCGAAGGAGGTCGCGCCCGATCGCTTCGTGTTCGTTCCCGATGCCTCGCGCTGGGACCGTGTGAAGCTCGTGTGGTCCATCCTCTGCGTGCTCTGGCTGGTCGTGCGCATCCGTCCCGACGCGATCGTCTCGACCGGCGCGGCGCCGGGGTTCTTCGCACTGCGCTTCGGACGACTCGTTGGAGCACGAACACTCTGGCTCGACAGCTTCGCCAACGCCGAGGAACTGTCGCTCTCCGGCCGCAAGGCGTCGGCGTTCGCCGATCTCGCGCTGACGCAGTGGCCGCACCTCGGCGAGGCGCTCCCAGCGCAACACACGACGCAACAACGCCGTCGCGTGAAGGGCCGCGCCTACTACGCAGGAGCTGTGGTTTGATCCTCGTCACCGTGGGCTCCCAGTTGCCGTTCGACCGCATGATCGCGCCCGTCGCGAAGTGGGCGCGCGAGCGCGGCGTGCGCGACATCTACTTCCAGCACGGTGGAACGACCGTCGATCTCTCGGGTTTCGAGGGCGCGGACTTCGTGCCCCCGGACGAGGCCGCGCGGCTCTTCGACCGCGCCGATGCGATCGTCGCACACGTCGGCATGGGCACCATCCTCGGTTGCCTCGAGCGCGGCAAGCCGATCGTGGTGATGCCGCGCAAGGCCTCGCTCGGCGAGACGCGCAACGAGCACCAGTCGGCCAGCGCACGCAGCCTCGAGGGACGCGCGGGGTTCTTCGTGGCGTGGGAGCCGGAGGAACTACCGGCCCTTCTCGATCGACTCGGCGAGCTCCGCGGAGGCGAGCGGATCTCGAGCGACGCCTCGCCGGCCCTGCTCTCCGCGATCCGCGACTTCGTCTGGAGCGGTCGCGCTCCGCGCGCGTGATCGACCGTGCGCGTCACTGTTCGGGGAAACCGGGAAGACCAGGCTCGCCTGGAAGCGTGAACCCGATCGCATCCGCGCCGGGCTTCGTCAGTCTGCGGCCCTGCCGCGTGCGCGCGAGGAATCCGATCTGCAGGAGATAGGGCTCCACCACGTCCTCGAGCGTGCCTGCGTCCTCCGCGAGCGTGGCGGCGATCGCCTCGAGTCCGACGGGGCCCCCGCGGTAGATGTCGGCAACCGCACGGAGGTACTTGCGGTCGAGGTCGTCGAGCCCGCGATCGTCGATGCCCTCGAGGCGGAGCGCGCCCGCGACCACCTTCGCGTCGGCCGAGCCCTGCGCACGGACATCGGCGAAGTCGCGCACGCGACGGAGAAGCCGGAGGGCGATGCGAGGCGTTCCGCGCGCGCGCGACGCGATCGCATCGAACGCCTCGCCGCGGATCCCCTGCATGCCGTAGATGCCGGCCGCGCGCACGAGGATCGCGACGAGATCTTCGTGCGCGTAGAACTCGAGATGGTGCGCGATGCCGAAGCGGCTGCGGAGCGCCTGCGTGAGAAGCCCCGCGCGCGTGGTCGCGCCGATCAGCGTGAACGGCTTCAGCGGGATCGTGACGACGCGCGCGTGCATGCCGCTGTCGAGCGTGAAGTCGATCCTGCGGTCCTCCATCGCCGGGTAGATGTACTCCTCGACGCTGGCCGGGAGCCGGTGGATCTCGTCGATGAAGAGCACGTCGCGTTCCTCCATCTTCGTGAGCGTGCCGACGAGATCGCTCGCCTTCGTGAGCGCGGGGCCGCTCGTGACGAAGGCCTTCGACCCCATCTCGGTCGCGATGACGTGCGCGAGCGTCGTCTTGCCGAGGCCGGGCGGACCATGCAGCAGCACGTGCTCCATCGTCTCGCCGCGCGCCTTCGCGGCGTCGAGCGCGATCCCGAGCCGCTCGACGAGCGCGCGCTGACCGATGTAGTCGGCGAGGGCGCGCGGACGGATCTCGAGCGTCTGGGGCGCTTCATCGCCCTCGTCCTCGCGGACGACCGCGGCCTGCGAAACCATGCGCTCCTTCGGCATGCGTGCAGGATACTCGCGCGACGGGCGCATCGCGACGGTCAGGCGTCGCCCGCATCGCCGCCATCGGCCGCAGTGGAGCGGCGACGCAGTTCCTCGGGAATCCCCGAGAGGAATCCGCTCATCCAATCGATCGCGTCGTCGAGCGCCGCCGGCTCCCATCGCTTCGGCGACCAGAGGAGGAGTCCCTTCGGATGCCACGCGAGCATCGGAGGCGCGGCAAGCAGCGGACGCTTCTCGAGGAAGTGGCGCGTGAGGCCACCTCCGAGGAGCTCGACCGCGAACGCAGGGTCGCTGCACGTGACGTGGAATCGCCGCGAGAACTCCTCGTCGGGAAAGTCGATGTCGTTGAATCCGGCCAGCGCCTTCGCCTTGTCGAACCAGTTCTCAGGACGGATGTCGAGCATCGCGGTCATGCGGAAGGTCGGGACGAGGAGGATGAAGGTCGTCCTGATTCGCCGCGCCTGCTTGCCGCTGCCGACCGTGTAGTCGAGGTCGCCGCAGACCAGCGAGGCGCGCATGTCCGCGATCTCGACCTCTCCCGAGCAGAGGTTGCGGAGCTTCTGGCTGCGTCCGGCCCCGAACAGCGGGAAGGTGCCGTTCTCGCGCGCGATGGCGAGCGAGTCGTCCTGCTCGGTGAATCCGAGCCCGATGCGTTCCGACCACGCCCGCATCGCCTCGGTGCGCGCGCGCTCGGCGCGCCGATGCAGCAGGAACAGCGCCACCGCGAGGCCGACAACGCCGATCGTCACGACGATGAACATGATGGCCTCGGGTGGCATGTCGGCTGCAATCGAGCCGGGCGGTTCGCGCTGGAGGCGATGACCGGCGGCGGAGGTCATCCGTTCCCGGAATCTCGTCTCCAGGCACCCAGTCGAACGACGCCGGAGCCAGGGCTCAGACTCAGAACTTCACCTGCGGCGCGTTCCGCTCGTTGGCGTCGGTGACCTCGAAGAACGGCATCGCGCGGAAGCCGAAGAGGTTCGCCACGAGGTTCGTCGGGAACACGACGAGCGTCTGGTTGTAGACGCCGGTCGTCGTGTTGTAGCCCGTGCGCGCCTGCGAGATGATGTTCTCGGTGGAGGTGAGCTCGCGCTGCAGCTCCATGAAATTCGTGTTCGCCTTGAGGTCGGGGTACGCCTCGGCGATGGCCATGAGCCGTCCGAGCGCGGAGCTCAGTCCACCCTCCGCGGCGATCTTGTCCTCGATCGGCCCTGCGGAGACCGCGCGGGCGCGCGCGGCGATCACGGCCTCGAGCGCGTCGCGCTCGTGCTTCGCATAGCCCTTGACGGTCTCGACGAGGTTCGGGATGAGATCGTGACGTCGCTTCAGCTGGACGTCGATATCCGCCCACGCCCCCTGCACCCCGACCTTGCCGCGGGCGAGGCTGTTGTAGACCGAGATCAACCAAGCACCCACGGCAAGCGCGAGCACCACGATTCCACCGCAACCGGCGAGAAGGAACCAACCCATGTCCGACACTCCCTTTCGGAGCTTGCGCTCCCGATGCTGGCGAGCCGGGCCTGCGTGCGACACACGTGCGACACACGGGCCGCCTGGCCCCGTCACCGTTCAGGGCGCCGAATCACGGATCCGGCGTGCGTGGCCCGGGGTGACGCCGGAGCCTGCGTCGCGCATTCTACCGCGCACCTCTGCGGACGGCTCCGGCCCGCGCAGCACCCTTCGCGGTCCGCGCGCGGCCCGCGTCGGACGTGGCGGTGGTCGACGCCTTCCCCTTCGACCGAGTGACCCCTTTCGTGGCCCCGTTCATGGCCCCATTCATGGCCCCATTCGAGGCGGCCTTTCCGGCGGACCCGCCCGATGGACCCGTACGCCCAAGCGCCCGGATCGCCTCGAACTCGCGCGGCTCGAGCGGCGTGATCGAGAGCCGGTTCCCTCGGCGAAGGATCAGCATGTCCGCGAGTTCGGGCCGTGCGCGAAGGGTCTCGAGCGCGATCACCGCGTCGAACCGCTCCACGAACGACACCTCGCACATCAGCCAGGTCGGCTGGTCGCGTCGCGACGCCGGGTCGTGGTACTCGCTCTTCGGGTCGAACTGGGTGGGATCCGGCACCCCGGTCCGCTCGATGCGAAGGATGCCCGCGGCGCCGGACGGCGTGGCGTTCGAGTGATAGAAGACGCCGAGGTCGCCCGGCTGCATCTCGTCGCGCATGAAGTTGCGCACCTGGTAGTTCCGCACGCCATCCCAACCGGTCCGACCGTCGCGGGCGAGGTCGTCGATCGAGTACACGTCGGGTTCGCACTTGAGAAGCCAGAATCGAGGCATGTCCGGAGGGTAGCCGCTCGCCACCTTCCCCTACACTGCGCGCATGATCCTCCGATGCGTCGCATGCGCGGTGGTCCTCGCGGGTTCGCCCCGGCTCGGTGGCGTCGACGCGATGCAGGATGGTGCGGCGGCGCCCGCAGCGCCGCAGTCGCAAACCACCACGCCGCCGACCTCGACGCCCGCATCGGTGCCCCCCGAGACGCGGCCGCCTGCACCTCCGACCGCCCCGCCGCTCGCACCGCTCGCGGCACCCGCGACCCCGCGACCGCAGGACATCCGGGAACAGGCGCGATCGGAAGCCGAACTTGCGCTCAAGCGCATGATGATCCCGGAGCCGATCGACCGCGCGCGCTTCGAGGCCATGCTGAAGTCGGTCGACCCCGCGCTCGCCACGAACAAGGATCTCCTCGCGAACTTCGACGCCTACCGCGCGGCGCACGCGCGCCTCGGCGACGATCCGGGCCGCCGCATCGGACAGCTGCTCCCCGCGGCCTACAACTTCGACGGCGCGCAGGGCGGTTTCGAGCCGCGCGCGACACCCCAGCTGGTCGAGGCGCTGGCGCTTCGCGACCGAGCGATGCGTCTGGCGGCCGACGCCGAGAAGACGCTCTTCCGGGCGATCGCGCTGGCGACACCCTCCGAGCGCCGCCACGTGCTCGCCTTCGAACGGCTCATGGAGCTCGACGCACGGCTCTCGCGCGGCGGACTGCTCGAGTCGACATCCATCGCGATGCGCGAGCTCCTTGTGCGCGCGCGGCTCTCCGAGAGCTCGCAGGTCGCGATCGCGCCCACGCTCCTCTCCTACGCCGACGCGATGGCCGCGCTCCTCGTCGAGCGCGCGCGAGTGCTGCGCGAGGGCGATGCCTCGCGCGCGGCGATCGAAACCGAGGCCGGTCCGCTCTGGCGCTACGGCAGCCCCGAGCGGGTTGCCGCCACGGAGGAGCGACTCGCGGCGATCGACGATGCCGAGTTCGCGAGCGAACTCGCGATCCGCGACGCGCATCTTGCGCTTCTCCGGCGCCTGCGCCTCGCGCTGCCGCGCTCCGAGGGTCGACGCGTCGTCGAGGAGTGGCAGCGTGCGACCCATCCCGAGCTGTTCGACGACGAGCGCATCCTGACGAAGCTCGTCGAATCGGTCGTCGCGCTGCCGGAACTGGCCGCCGACACCGACACCGCGGTGCTCGACACCCTCGATGCCACGTACGTGCGGCTCGAACCGCTCAGCGAGGCCGCAAGCCGGGTCGCCGACCGGATTCTCCCGCGGCTCGTCGAGCGCTCGACACCCGCCGCCCTCGACGAGGTGGTGGCGCGCATCGAGCTCCTCGAGCTCCAGCACAAGCGCCGCGCGCTCGTGCGCGACGCGATCTCGCGCATCCGGTCGCTCGCCGGCTCCGCGCAGCCCGAAACCCTCGCCCGCTTCGCAGACCTCGCTGCGACGGTCGCCGCGCTCGACCGCGCCGATCACTTCGAGCGCGATGGCCTCGTTGCGCTCAGCGCCGAGGTGGCCGCACGGGTCGACTCGGAAGTGCCCGCGAGCGCCGAGGGCGATGCGGGAACGCCGGCCGTCAAGCCCGACGCCGGAACGCCGGGCTCGGGCATTCCGCGCACATCACCCGCGGCACCCGCCGACAGCGGCACGAAGGCCGGCTCGAATCGCGGACGCGGAGGCCGCGGCTCGCGCAGTCCGATCAACGATTGATCTCGGCGTGATCGCCACGGCGCTTGGAAGCATGCGCCTCGAACGACAGACCACGAACGACAGACCACGAACGACAGACCACGAACGACAGACCACAAACGATAGAACACGAAGACGCCAATGCACCGCCGCCGCCCTCTCCGATCGATCCTCCGCACGCTCCAACAGGTCGTGGCCTGCACCTCCATCGCCCTGCTCACGGCGTGCGGCGATACCGGTGGCAGCGCGCCTCGCACGGAAAGTGCCGGGACGCCGAGCACGACCACCGCGGACAACGCGCCCACAAACGAAAGCACGAACGCAAGCACCGACCCCGCGAACGCCACGGCTCCGTCGGGCCAACCCGCCGCAACGGCATCCACCGAGATCGGACCGATCTTCGTCACCTTCGTCAGCAAGTCGGGCTCGATTCGCGTCGAGCTCTTCCCGAAGGAGGCGCCCCGCACGTGCGTCAACTTCCTCAACCTCGCACGGCGCGGTTACTACATCGGCAAGCCGTGGGACGACTTCTCTCCGGTCGTGCGGCAGCTCGGAACCGCGGTCGACCTGAAGGACCTGCCCTACCAGCTGCCGCGCGAGTTCTCGCCGAAGTACCTCTTCGACAAGGGCGGGCTCCTGTGCCTCGCCAACACCACCGAGGACGAGCGTGCCCGCGGACATCCGTGCCGCATCTTCCTGACCGTCAAGCCGCAGGAGCGTTGGAACCTCGTGTACCCGGTGTTCGGGCGCGTCGTGTCCGGTCTCGATGTGGCCGAATCGCTGATCCCCGGCGAACCGGTCGCGGAGGTGCGCATCGAGGGCGGAGCCGACGCGCTCCTCGCCAAGTACGCGAAGCAGGTCGGCGAGTGGAACGCGATCCTCGAAAAGACGCCGATGCCGTGAACCGCGCCGGTGACGCGGATTTCCGTCGACCGCGGGCGACACGCGCCCTGCCGACGGTCAGTTCAGACCCGTGCCGCGCGTATCCGACGCAGGCGTGCGTCGCGCGGCGTCGCCCAGCAAGGTCGACAGATGATGCAGTTCGCTCAGCATGAACCGGGCGCGCAGGCGGCCGTTCGCCTCGGCCAGCAGCCCGTACCGGCATGCATCGCCGCGTGAGAGCAGGTCGTTGAGCTGCTCGACGAGCACCTCGGTCGGCACGTTGCCCTTGCGGATCCACTGCCGCACCTGCTCGAGCCGCGGCATCCGCGCCAGTTCGCCGGAGTTCACCAGCTTCTCGATCGAGGCCTCGAGTTCGGGCATGCGCCGTGCCGCGTCGTTGCGGGCGTGCAGCGGTCGCAACCGCGCCAGTCGGTAGAGCCTCCGGCCATCGGGTTCGGCGATCGAGTCGATCTCGGCCCGTGCCATCCCGTGGACCAGGATCTGATGCCGGCCGTCCGGAAGCGCGCGGTGATCGACCATCTTGACGACGCACACCGCCGGCCGCAGCGGCGGTTCGCCGACGCGCGTGCCGCGCCAGTGCCGCGAGGCGTAGGTCGCCATCGCGAACGGCGCCGCGCTGAGCAGCTTCCCGTCGGTGCGTGCGCGCAGGCAGTCCTCCACGAGCTGCCGGTAGCGCGGCTCGAACGCGACGAGCCACTCCGCCGTGTGTGGGAACACGACGACCGACGGCAGCGGGAAGAGCGCCATCGGGCGGGCGAAGTCGATGCGGATCGCCGGAGGCATGGTGCGATGATACGCGCCGCGCCCGTGAAATCGAGCGGAAGATCAGGCCGCGAGCGTCGCGGATGCCTCGTCGAGCGCCGCCGCGAGTTGCGAACGCACCGACTCGAGCGCCTCGGGGCCGATTCCAAGCGCATCGAGCGCCTCGCGCGGGATGCCGCGCGAGGCCAGATCGGTGCGGAAGCCCTCGGACTCGGTGGCCAGGCGGTCGGCGATGAAGACGAGCCACGGGATCTGGCGGCTCTCCGCCGGCGCGTGCATCGGATCGTGGTGATGACCGCAGGCGAGCGCCAGAGAGCGCGGGAACTTCCACTGCTCGCAGAGCGCCTCGCCGAAGTGGCAGTGATCCGCGCCGAAGACGGCGCGCTCCGCCATGCGGAAGTCGATCGTCGGCTGACCGTCCGCGTCGAACTGCATGTCGGCGAAGGCCTGCGCGAGCTTCGTCCGGTCGGTCTGGAGCTCGACCATGATGCCGATGTCGTGCATCAGGCCCGCGAGGAACGCCTCGTCCTGCGACGACATGCGCGCTTCCTTCGCGAGAAGCTTGGCGGCGGTCGCCACGGCGATCGAGTGCGACCAGAGTTCCTTCGCGTCGAAGCGATCGGAGAGGGCGCCGCCGCGGAAGAGCTTGGCGAGGCTCGCGGCGATGGCGATGTTCTTGACGGCATTGAGGCCGAGCAGCGCGATCGCGCGATCGATCGAGCCGATCTGCCGCGGAAGCCCGTAGAAGGCGCTGTTGACGACCTTGAGGACGCGCGCCGAGAGCGCCGGATCGCGTCCGATCAGCGCGTTCAGGTCGCGCGCGCTCGAGTTCGGATTCTCGACGAGCTCGATGATGCCGAGGGTCACCTCGGGAAGCGTGGCGATGTGGCTGAGCTGCTTGACGGCCAGATGCGCGATCTGGAGCGCAGCATCGCTCGACGTACCCGGCTTGACGGACTGTTCCATCGGGATCCCCTCCGCCGCGTTCGAAGCGGCTACGTTGGCAATCGGCCGTTTTCGCGCAAGGGTTGACGCCACGGCCACTTCCCGGCGCGAACAGGATGGAAACTTCGCGCGAGGCAGGTCGTCACCCGCCACGTACTCGGACCCGCCCGCACAGATCGAACCGCGACCCTCGGCCACGGCCGCGCGCGCGAACGCCGCCGTCGACCCGCGCACTCAGTACGTGCAGCGCTTGGCGAGTCCGTGCGTGGCGAGATCGCAGGTCGCGAGGATCTCCGCGATCCGCTGCGAAGCGCCTCCGGCGAGGTAGGGATGCGCGCCCGATGGGCGCCACGCGTCGAGCGCATCGAGTTCGCGCGCAAGCGCGGCGGCGTCGCCCGACGCCACGTCGCGCACGTTGTCCGCACGCTCGCGGCCGCCCTGGCGCGCGCCGATGTTGATCGCACGCACGCCGAGCGCCGCGCACTCGATCAGCCCCGCGCTCGAGTTGCCGACGATCGCGCGGATCGATGGATGCTTGAGATGCGCGATGAAGAGCTCGCGCTCGATGTGCACGAAGGCGCGGACGCGGTCGCGCCGCCGCTCGGCGACGATCTCGATCGCCCGGGCGATGCCCTCGCGCCCGGGATCGGAGTTCGGCGCGAGCGCGAGCACGCGGCCGCGCGCAGCGAGCGCCTCGAGCACGGTGTAGGCCTCGCGCTCCTCATCCGCGACCGCACGGCCGACCGGATGCATCAGGAACACGAAGTCCGGCGCGCCGACCTCCGCATGCTGGTGCTCCGTCACCGACGCGATCGACGCGATTCCGTCGACCGCCGGCGAACCGACGAGATGGATGCGCGCCGGGTCCTCGCCGAGACGCGCGATGCGCGAAGCACTCTCGCCGCTCGCCGGGAAATGAATGTGCGCGAGCTTCGTGATCGCATGGCGCATCGCCTCGTCGGCGACGCCCTCCGCACGATCTCCGCCATGGATGTGCGCGACGCGGATCCCACCGATCGATGCGGCGCTCGCCGCGGCGAACGCCTCGATGCGGTCGCCGAGCACGACGACGACATCGGGCGCGAGCCGTTCGAAATGCGCGGCCAGCGCCGTCACGCCGCGACCGAGCGCCGCGGCGTCGGCGGGACGGCCCGTCTCGCCCTCGCGCTGCATCTCGAAGCGATGCACGCGATGGCCGGACGACTCGACCCACGCGATCGTCGGCTCGAAGAGGAGGTGCGTGGAAGAACCGAAAGTCGGATCGCCGTGCCGGGGAAGTCCGCGGGGCGGTTCAAGGAGATGCGCGCCACCGGCGCAGACCTCGAGCGCGAGATCCGGTCGCTCGGCGATCTCGTGGCACACGGGCGAGAGCAGGCCCCACTCCGCGCGCGTGCCGGTGACGACCGCGATGCGTCGGGGAGCCGCTCCGCTCACAGACCCGTCTCCGCGGCGACCGGCCAGGCGATGTCCGCCCGCTCGAGCACGCGATCGGCCTCGACTGCCCGCGCGAGGCGTCGACCGACGACGTCGTCGAACCTGCTCGCGCAGATGCCGGTGCCGGGACGCTTCACGCAGAGATCCGCCGGCGTCACCACGTGACCCTCCGGAAGGTCGCGCACCGCGACCAGCGACTGCCTGCTCACCGCACGCACATCGCGTTCGACGTCCTGGAGTTCCTTCGTGAAGCCGCCGACCATGCGCGCCGCACGCCGCGCGAGCGCGACGTAGCCCGCGAACTGCGCGGGGTCGAGGCTCGCGGCATGATCGGGTCCGCTCGCGGAACGGTCGTACGTGAGGTGCTTCTCGAGGATCGCGCCACCTGCGGCGACGGCGAGGGCGCCCGTGTCGAGCGACGCGGTGTGATCGCTGTACCCGACGATCCGGCCGGTGAGCGCGCGGATCTCGTGCATCGCGCCGATCGCGGCCATGTCGTCGCGCGCCGGGTAGCTCGAGGTGCACTGGAGGAACGCGAGCTGCCGCACATCGGCGAGCCATTCCGCCGCCTGCGCGACCTCGTCTCGCGTGGCGGCGCCCGTCGAGACGATCAGCGGCTTTCCCTGCGAGGCGGCGGCGCGGAGGAGCGGAAGATTCACGAGGTCGGGCGACGCGGTCTTGAAGGCGTGCCACGGCTGCGCGCGCGCCATCTCGAAGAGCGGTTGCGAGAACACCGTCACGATCGGAACGACGCCCACCTTGACGCACTCCTCCGCGAGCCGTCCGAGTTCGTCGGCTGAGAGCGCGAGCGCCGAGAGCATCTCGCGCGGATCGCGCGCGCCACGCTCCCTCTGATACGCCGCGAGCACGGCATCGCGCGACATCAGCATCGCGGCATCGAACATCTGGAACTTCGCCGCGTCGGCCCCTGCATCACGCGCGGCGTGCACGAGGTCCCGAGCCTTGTCGAAGGATCCATCGTGATTCACGCCGATCTCGGCGATCACGAAAGGCGAGCGGCCCGGTCCGATCTCGCGACCACCGAGGAAGAACGGCTCTCCCGTTCGCTGCGCGTCGTTCCAGCACGGATTCATGCGGGTACCTCCCGGCGTTTCGCGGTCTCGCCCGTCCTCGCCTCGCGGTCGCGCAGGATCGCCTCCGCGACGGCGAGATCGAGCGCCGAGTCCACATCGATCACATCGCCTTCGCGCGTCTCGACGCCGCGTCGATCGCGCCCGAAGAAGGCATGCGGCTCGCCCTCGCGCACGTCGAAGAGACTCGCGCGCCGCACCGCGATCACGCCACCGTCGGGCATGAAGAGCGGCGGAAGCTCCTGACGGCGGTAGATCCTGTTCTCCACGAACTGCGAGACGCGGCCCTCGTCGTCGAGCCTGGACATCCAGTAGGGATGCGTCTTCCCGACGCGGTAGTAGCTCTGCACGCTGTCGGCGCCGCTCGACTCGAGCAGGGCGACCGCGCGGTCGGCGAGGTCGGCCGGGCGCACGGGGACGTTCGCGTAGAGGATCACCACGATCTCCGCATGCGATCCGCTCGCGAGGACGGCGTGACGCACCGCGCTGTCGACGGTCGCCGTGTCGTGCGACACCTCGTCCGGACGGAGGAAGACGTCGACGCCCTCGTCGCGCGCGATCGCGGCGATCTCGGCGCCGTCGGTCGACACGATCGTACGGTCGATGCGACCGGAGGACCGCGCGAAGCGCACGGTGCGCGCGACCATCGGGATTCCCGCGACGGGAAGCGCGTTCTTCCGAGGAAGACCCTTGCTGCCGGCGCGACCGATCACGACCGCGAGCACGCGCTCGTGGCCCGGGGCCGCGTCGATGTGTGCGCCGCGCGTGGTCATGGCGTGCGAATCCTCAGATCGGGATGCAGCTCGCCGCCGTCGCGGCGGATCTGCTTGCGCCGCGCGACGAGATCGCGCCAGAGCGCGAGAAGCGGAGTGCGATCGACGTGACCGAAGATGCGCTCGCCACGCAGATCGAGTTCCGACAGCGGCACCGTGCCGTCCGAGAGGACGAGCATGCGTCGCAGCATCTCGCGCCACGTCGCCGCAACAGGGGCCCGCGCGCTCGCGAGCGCCGGGCGCGTGTCCGCCGCGATGGACGGATCGCCCTCCTCGCGCGGAGGCGCACCGTCGATCACCGGAGTGCCGAGCAGGTGCTGCCAACGATCGAAGAAGCCGTCGATGTCCTCGTAGCTCTCGTGCCGGCGCTGCAGCCGCGGCACGATCCATGGAACGGCGATCGCAGCCGCGCCGGTCCCCGAGAGCGCGGAACGACGCGAGAAGATGCGCTCGAGGCCCTCGAGCGCATCGCGGAACCGATCGACGCCGTGCATGCGCCGATAGGTCTCGGGGCGATCGGCGTCGAGCTCGACGCTCACGACATCGACGCCCGCCTCGATCACCGCATCGATCGCGGCCTGCGGCGCGAGCAGCTCGGTGCGGATGTGCACGCCACGCACGCCGCCCGACTTCGCCATGCGCACGAAGCGCGCGACGTCCGGGTGGAAGAGTGGATCCCCCGCCCCGGCGAAGGTCATCACGCAGTCGCGGCTCTCCGCGACCTGCTCGACGAGCTTCGCGAACCGCCGCTCGGTCATCACCGCGCGCTGCACGCTGCCGAACCGGTGCGGACTCGCGGCACCCGAGCTCTGTCGGCCCGTGTTGAGCTCGATCATCAGGTGCTGCGGCGTGAAGTACGGAACCGTGTCGAAGAGCTGGTGCTCGAGCAGCCCGATCGCCGCGCGCACGTCGATGTCCGCGACGCTTCCGCGCCCTTCGCCGAGACCCGGCTCGATCGCGCGCCGCATGCGGATCATGTTGCGAGGCGTGTCGAAGACGCCGCGCACGAACGAGCGCCGCACGACGTGATCGATCTGCACGCACACGTCCTTCGAGATCGGATCCTGCTGCGGACGCGACGGCTCGTAGGAGAGCAGCCATCCGATCGACGCATGGCGGCCGCCGCGCGCGAGCTCCTGCATCAGCGAGCGCTCGACGAGCACGCCGCAGAGGCCGGGCGGCGACTGGTTGAAGACGACGCGAAGGAGATCGGGCCTCGTCCGGTGACGGCGCACGAGACCATCGCACCCCTCGTCTCCGCTCACATGCACCAGCGGCCAATCCGGTCCGACCGCGATCGCCGCGGTGATGCCGAACCGCTCCATCGCCGCGAGCATCGCCTTGGGCGCGATCACCTCGTCGTAGACGGTCATGCCCGCGATGCCGCCACGCCACGAACTGTCGCTCCAGAGCCGCGCGCTCGCGATCGCCGCACGCTCCGGCCCGAAAGGCGAACCCTCCGTGCGGTGGATCTCGATCGGCAGACCGATCCGCCGCCGGTCGATGAGCGAGTCGATGTCGTAGCCCTCGGGCACGAGCAGCACGATCGACGCGGCCTCGCGCGAACGGCCGAGCCGCTCGAGCGTCCACTGGATCGCGGGCCGTCCGGCGAGCGTCTCCGCGAGGCTGCGCGGCGTGCCGAGGCCGCCATGCCACGGATCGACCGGCACGAGGAACGCCGCGCGCACCTCGACCGCCGCTCCCGCCTCGCCGAGCGCGCGACCGAGCGCGCCGTCGGCGCGCGCCGACACCGCGGCCTCGTCGTCCTCGTCCGCAGGCAGCATCGACGGATCGCGTGCATCGAGGCGGGCGATGGCTCCCTCGACGACGCCGAGGTACTCCTCGGCGGCCTCCTCGATCCAACGCACGTTCGAGATGTCGCGCGTGAACTGCAGCCGCTGGCGGCCCGCCTCGTCGAGCCCACGCGTCTGCTCGATGCGTCGGTCGGCCTTGGCGCGCCGGAGCACTCCCACCTGGCTGTATTCATCGAGCAAACGCAGGGTCTCGAGCCGCTCGCCCACCTTGCCGCGCTCGGTCTCGACGGTCTTCCACAGCTTCTCCTCGCGCTCGACGAGCGGCGATTCGCCCGTCAGCTGCGAGAGCGCGTCGCCCGTGCGGCGCGCCGCGGTGCGGATCACCCGCACGTGGTCCGCGACCTCGCGCAGCCTCTTCGCGGCCAGGCGCAGACGGCCTTCGTCGAGCGTGCGCGGCGGAAGCGGGATCTCGCCGACCGGCTCGCGCGCATGCTCGTCGAGCGTGTCGGCGAGCGTGCGCACGACCGTTCCCGACTTCCGCACGCCGCCTTCGGTCGCATCGACCGTGCGCAGGCCGCGGCGCTCGTCCTGCAGGAAAAAGTACTCGAAGCGCTGGAGATAGGTCTCCATCTGCGCGTCGGTGTAGATCGACTTGCCGTGCACGTCCTCGCGCTTCACGAGGTGCGAGCGGTGCCGCGCGATGCGCGTCCACTCGAGGTTCTCCATCGTGTTGAACGGATTGAGCTCCGGCGCCCACACCTCGTCGATCGCGGTGCCGCGCGCGTAGTAGACGCCGTCGGTGAAGCCGAGGTCCTGTCCGATGAGCGCCACCGGATCGCAGCCGAGGAAGCGCGCGATCTGGTAGCAGAGGTGCGCCACGGTCGCGCCGGGCGGCAGGCGGCCCATGTCGCGCGCGAGCGGACCGAGCAGCGTGTCGAGATGCGGCGCCGAGATCGCGCGCACGGGGCCGGGATAGCTCGCCGCGATCACGGGATTCGCCTGCGGATCGAGGATGAGCGTCGTCCGCGACACGTCCTTCTCGCGCAGGCCCTCGTAGAAGCGCTTCGAGATGCGGTGCCAGTCGAGCGCCGCGACGAAGTGCGGCCGGATTCCCTCGGCGAGGAGCGGCTTCAGCACCGTCTGCGTCGCGACGATGACGGTGCGCTCCTGCACCACGGGATCCTTCAGGAGATGCAGGTTGCGCCGGAGGCTCGGGCCCGCGCTCACGACGATGCCGAGCCGTCCTCTCGCGAAGCCGGCGAGCGGCGCGAGACCCTCGCCGCCGACGTACTGACGCGCGTTCGCGAGGATCGCGCGGATCGTCTGCGCGCTACGCGCAAGACCCGTCGCCGCCGTGACGCGCGCGGCGCGCACCGTCTCGGTGATCGCGCGCGCGAACTCCTTCGCGCGCGGCATGACGCGTGTGCGGCTCGCCGGATGCTCGACCAGCTGGAGTCCCTGGATCAGCACGCCCTCGGCGCCCGCGAAGCGCTCGGCGTAGCGGCCGAGTTCCTCGCTGCCGTCGAAGAAGAGGATGTTCGCTCCCGAGAACTCGGCGGACCAGTCGATCCGCGACAGCGTCGCGCGAAGGAGCGCGGGATCGGTCTCCAGTACGACGACAAGCCCGGTGCGACCGAGCTTGCGGCAGAGTTCGGCGACGTGGTATCCGAGGCCGAAGCCGAGCACGACGACGACCGCGCGCTCGCGGAGATCGATCGCCTCGACGAAGGTCTGCGCCTCGGCGCGTGGCTGGTGACGCGACGCGAGCGCCTTGCCGTCATGGTTCGCGACGGCCGAGCCGTCGGCGGCGATCGACCAGTCGAGCACGGCGGGCGTCGCCTCGCGCAGCGTGCGCGCGACGTCGAGGTTGCGCGCGCCGAGCGCCGCGAGGTTCTTCTCGAGCGTCGCCGTGGCGACATCCACCGTCGCCGCCGCGGTTGCGGTGGCGGCGGTCGCCGGGGTGTGCGCTGTGGTCGGGGTCGGAGCCATCGTCCATGAAGGCGTACGCGACCACCTCGGCCGATCCGTCGGCCTTCCTGGACGCGGCTCCGCCGCATCGGCCGACATCGGCCGCGGGGGCGAGAAGCATGCAGAAAATGCCCCGGGCGCCCGGCTCCATTCGCACCCGGGGCGTTGGCCGGGTGAGAATGCACGATGGCAACCCTTTCCACGCCGAAGGCCTGTCGGTCATCGCGCGGGATAGGGCGTCCACCCCCTCCGGAAACCGCATGAACGAGTGGATCCTCGAGCACCCCGTCCCCCTCGCCGTTGTCCTGATGGCGCTCGGTGCGTTCGCGCTCTGGCGGGCGGCGTCCGATCGGAATCGACGCGTCCTGTTCGCCGGCGTCGGCTTGATCGCGGCGGCGGGAGTCGTCTTGGCGGCCGGCTCGTTCGTCACGACGCCCGGCGAGCATGCGGAGCGGACGACCCGCGCGCTTGTCCACCGCGCGGTGGCCGGCGATGTCGACGGCGCGATGCAGACCTTCACCGCCGACGCGGTGCTCAACTACGGCTCCCGCGAGGCGCCGAGCGTGTCGGTCCGCGACATCCGCGCGGCGCTCGAATCGCTGCGCGGCCGCAACCGCATCGAGTCGAACCGGATCACCGACCTCGACTTCAGCACGCTCGATGACGCGACCGGCGAGGTCGAGCTCTCCTGCTCGACCTCGGTCGTCGGGTCGGATGGAGCGATTCCCACGCGCTGGATCCTGCGGGTCCGTCGCGATGGCGACGCATGGCTCATCGATCGCCTCACGTTCCGCTCGCTGCTCGGTCGGCCACCGACACCCGGAATCTGGCGATAGCGTCGCAGGGTTCAGCGACTCTCGTCGCCCGCCTCGACCACGCTTGCCTGCGGCGGCAGCAGCGCCGGAATCACGATGCGCCGCAGCGTGCGGGCATCGCCATCGGCATCGTGGACGCCCGCACGGATGTCACGCCCGGAAAGGCGGCGCACTCCGTCCGCGAACGGGAAGACGCGCACGGCCGTCGCGCCGGGTGCAAGGGCGCTGATCGGCTTCTTGTTCTGCGTGTAGCCGTCGGCGACGGCGTAGGCCTCGACGTCGATCGGCTGGTCGGACACGTTCGTCACCCGCAGCGTCAGGATCAGATCGACCGCACCCGACTCGATCGAGCGGGCGAGTCGCCATGCATGCTCGACGGAAACCTCGCGGAAACCCACCTCGAGCGGCGCCTCGAGCGTCGCACGGAAGGGATCGGTCGTCTCGCCCTCGAGTACGGCGCGCACGATGGTCGGCCCCGACTCGAAGCGCCTCGGCACGCTGAACGAGACCGGAAGCCGAGCCTCGCCGCCCGGCGGCGCCGTGAAGCGATGCACCTTCGGCGACATCCCGAGTTCGTCGGGTGCGATGATCGTGAGCGTTCCGCTCATCGGCGTCGACCAGGGGTTGGCCACGACGAGCGCGCCCTCCTGCGCCGCGCGTCGTGCGGTGGCGAAACCCGGATCGGCGCGGAATCCCGCACGCAGCTCGAGCATCTCGCGCTCGACACCCTCGACGAAGACGACTTCTCGTCCAAGCGCGATGCGATGGCCGTCACGCGTCGGCTCGACCCGAGACATGCGTCCCCAGAGGTCGGTCACGTCAACCGCCGTCGCGCCGAGATCGAGGGTCACGGCGTCGCCCGACATGGCGGCGTCCGCATCGATGTTCGACACGCCATCGCGCCAGAGGACGAGCACCGGGCCACGCGGACCATCGCCGAGAATCGCGCGCACCCCGTCGCCCGCCGGAATCTCGGCGACGAAGCGCCGACCGCAGAGGCGCGTGGAGACCTGCCGCCACGCGGCCAGTTCGAGCGGTGGTCCGGGGATCGGTGGAAGCGCATCCGAGCGCACGTCGACCGAGACGCTGTCGAATCCGGCGCGCCACGCGTCGATCGCGCGGAGGCCGATGTCGATCGCACGCTCGCGATCCTCGACCACACCCGGCGGAAGCGGCACGATGCGCACCATGCCGCGCGCGCCGCGCGGGAAGCCCTCGTAGATCTCGCCGGCGCTCTCGCGCCAGCTCGCGTCGGCCACGATCTCGAGCGTGTGCCGCCCGGCGTCGATGGTGCCCGCGATGTCGGTGGGGAGCGCCTCGCCCGGCCACCAGGGCACGCCGACCGCCGGACCCGCGATCGAGGTCCCGAGTACGCGCGAGAGCGTGTCGATGCGCGCCGGGAGTCCCTCGCGCCCGGCTTCGACCGGCTGGTCGGCCACGAACCACTGCTCCACCTGCTGACCGAAGGCGAGAAGCCACGGCTCGAGGACGGGACGCCAGCGGCTCTCATCCAGCGCGAACAGCGCGAGCGTGTCGTCCGGCTCGATGCGGCATTCGCGCGCGACGGCGTCGGGCACGGCCTTGATGCGGAACATGGGCTCGATGCGCCGGTCGAGGAGCGCCGAGACCTTCGTCCTCAGTCGCTGCAGCTCGAGCCGCGACGTCCGCGTGTCGGTCGTTTCCTCCCAGATCGGGAGGACGACGAACGCCGCGCGCGCGAGCTCCACCGCGGCTTCGGTGCCAAGATCGCCGGAACCGAGCGATGCGCCGAAGCGCGGCGGCTCATCGGGCTCGAAGGGGTCGTTGGGAAGGACGGCGAAGCGTGCGCGGCGGAACGCGATCGGCTCCTTGCCGACGCTGAACCGCGCCTCCGCCTCGTACCAGCCTGTGGGGAGGACCGGCAGCACCGACTCGAGTGGTCGCGTGGCCGGAACCTCGTGCTCCGCCGCATACACGGTGCGAGCGGACGCGTCGCGCACGCGGATCGCCACCGACGTCGCCTGCGCCGCCGGATCGCTGCAGCGGATCTCGAGCCGTGCGGGAACGCCGGGCTCGACGACTCCGATACCCGATGCTCGGAACGAGGCCGTCGGCAGCTGCCACACCTCGATGTCGTCGAAGTGGACGCTGCCACCCACATCGTGCTGGACGATCTGGAAACGCGCCTCCTCGTGGTCCTTCAGCGACTTCGGCTGCACGACCTCGAGCCAGACGGACGCGCTCGTCGCGTGCTCCGGCGCGACCGGCGGTTCGACCCGCAGCTCGCGCCAGACGCCCTCGCTCCGCATGGGCGCGCAGGTGTGCGGCGCGCCGAGCGGCTTGCCGTCGGCGTCGTGGTACTGGATGGCGACGCGGGCACCGGCGTGGCGAAGGCCGCGCGTGCGGGTCCACGCGGTCAGGGTCAGTTGGGCGCCGGGCGTGATCTGGATCTTCTCCGGCGTGCTCGAGACCGCCATCGACGCGCCATTCAGCGCGAAATGCAGGGCCCAGCGATTGTTGGTGGCGCTCGGCTCGCCGCGCCCGGTCGCGCGCTCGCTCTTCACGCTGCCGAAGTCCGGCAGGTCGGGGGCGCCGGTCGCGGTGGTCGCAGTGGTCGGGTTGCTGTCGGCGGCGGGCGCCTTCGACAGCACCCGTGCCCAACCGGCGGGCAGCTCGATCGGGAAATCCTCGTTCTCCTCGAAGTCGAAACGCGCAAGCCGGCGGCGGGGCATGTTCACCTCGCGGAGCTGCATCTCGTCGAGATTGGTCGTGTCAAGGTTGGTCGTGCCGAGATTGGTCGTGCCGAGGTTGGTCGTGCCGAGGCCGCCACCACCGAGCTCGATCGTGCCGACCTGTGCGATCGCCATGACGGTCGACGCGAGCATGGAGACGCTCACGGCAAGCGCTGCCGCAGACGCGGAAATCAAGGTGGGTCGAACCGACATCGGTGGGTTCATCGGCATTCTCGGACACATCCTGCAGTGGTCGCAGCCGCTTCCGTGGCCGAGCCGACCGCGATCGAAGCCGGATCCGCCGTTGGAGAAGCCCCTCCCCACCGCGGCGCTTTCGCGGAACGCCAACCGCGGGCCCTCGGAGCCGTACCATCCCCCCTTCCGCCTCGACCGCGGCCCCTCCGGCCGTCCCGGAACCTCGCATGGCACCCACCACGATCGACCTTCGCTCCGACACCGTGACCCGTCCGACGCCCGCCATGCGCGAGGCCATGATGGCCGCGCCGCTCGGCGACGACGTGCTCGGCGACGAGCCCACCGTCCAGGCGCTCGAGGCGAAGGTGGCGGCGCTGCTCGGGAAGGACGCGGCGCTCTTCGTCCCGTCGGGCACGATGGCGAACCAGCTTGCGATCCGCGCGGTGTGCGAGCACGGCGACGAGATCGTCGCGCACCGCGACAGCCACATCATCCAGTACGAGACCGGCGCACCGGCCGCGCTCTCGGGCTGCATGATCGCGTCGCTCGAAGGCCCGGGCGGACTCTTCGAGCCCTCGCAGGTGCGCGCGGCGATCCGACCGAAGGACCAGCATGCGCCGGTGTCGCGGATGCTCGTCCTCGAGAACACGCACAACAAGGGTGGCGGGACGGTGTGGCCGGTCGAGCGTCTCTCGGCCGTGGCCGCCGAGGGGCGTGCATGCGGCCTCCACGTGCATATCGACGGCGCGCGGCTCATGAACGCGTGCGTCGCGGCGGGCGTCGCGCCGACCGCGTTCACGTCGTCGGTCGACAGCGTCTCGCTCTGCTTCTCGAAAGGTCTGGGCGCACCGGTCGGAAGCGCGCTCGCCGGCAGCACGGCGCTGATCCAGCGCGCGCGTCGCTTCCGCAAGATGTTCGGCGGCGCGATGCGGCAGTCGGGCATCCTCGCCGCCGCCGCGATCCACGCGCTCGACCATCATGTGGCGCGGCTCGCCGACGACCACGCGAACGCGCGGCGACTCGCGCACCTTGTCGCGGGAATCCCGGGGATTTCCCTCGAAGGCGCGCCCGATGCGATCCCGACCAACATGGTGTTCTTCACCGTCGCGCCCGCGCTCGGCTCGTCGCAGGAGTTCTGCGCTCGGCTTGCGCGTCACGGCGTCGCCGCGATCGGCATGGGCACCTCGCGCGTCCGCATGGTGACGCACCTCGATGTGACGGCGGCCGACATCGACCGCGCGGGCGCCGCCATCGCGGCGGCGGCGAGGGGAGCTTGAATGCAGGCGACGCAGGCACCGCACGGCACGCACGCCGCCATCTTCGACCTCGACGGCACGCTCGTCGACAGCTACGACGCGCACTTCGAGGCCTGGCGCCTCGTGAGCGCGCGCCACGGCGTCGCGGTGACGGTCGACGACTACTACCGCCACTTCGGGCGCCGCAACGAGGATCTCCTGCGCGAATGCTGGTTGCGCGCCGGGCGCGGCGACTTGACGCACGACGAGATCCACGCGCTCGACGAGGAGAAGGAATCGGCGTACCGCGAGATCGTCGCGGTGCGGTTCCCGATCATGGACGGCGCGCGCGAACTCGTGGCCGGCTTGCGCGCGATCGGCTTCCGCACCGCGGTGGGTTCATCGGGCCCGCCGCTGAACGTGCAACGCGCGATCGACGGGCTCGAGCTCGTCGGCGCGTTCGACGCGGTCGTCACCGGTCGCGACGTGAAGCGATCGAAGCCCGATCCCGAGTGCTTCCTGCTTGCCGCGTCGCGCATCGGCGTCGATCCCGCGCGCTGCGTCGTCTTCGAGGACGCCCCCGCGGGCATCACCGCCGCGAAGGCCGCGGGCATGAAGTGCATCGCCATCACGTCGAAGGGCCACACGCCCGAACGGCAGAAGGACGCGGATCTGATCGTTCCGAACGTGCGCGCCGTCGCGATTTCCGCGGTCTCCTCCCTCCTCCTCTAGTTTCCCACGCCACGAGAACACCATGGACCCCCGATACACCAAGCTCGCCGATCTCCTCGTCCGCCACTCGACGAAGCTCCAGGAGGGCGAGCACGTGCTCATCGAGAGCTTCGACATCCCGGTCGAGATGACGATCGCGCTCGTGCGTGCGGCGCGGGACGTCGGCGCCAATCCGCACGTCGCCGAACGCTCGGGCCGCGTCATGGCCGAACTGTGGCGCAACGGCGAGGACGCGCTGAGGACCTTCGGCGAGTACGACCTCGAGCGCATGAAGCGGATGCACGCGTACATCGGCCTCCGCGGCGGACACAACGTGAGCGAGCAGACCCTCTGCTCGGGCGAGGACATGAAGCGCGCCGCGCGGCTCTACCAGAAGCCGGTGCACTTCGAGCAGCGCGTGAACCGCACGAAGTGGTGCGTGCTGCGCTGGCCGAGTCCGTCGATGGCGCAGCTCGCCGGCAAGGCGACCGAGGTGTTCGAGGACTTCTACTTCAAGGTGTGCTGCGTCGACTACGCGAGGATGGACGCTGCCTGCGCGCCGCTCGCCGAGCGCATGCGCCGCACCGACAAGGTGCACATCAAGGGACCGGGCGACACCGACCTCACCTTCTCGATCAAGGGCGTCGGTGTGGTCCCCTGCTGCGGCGACAAGAACATCCCGGACGGGGAGTGCTTCACGGCGCCCGTCCGCGACAGCGTGAACGGCGTCCTCCACTACAACACGCCGACCGTCTACAACGGCCAGAGCTTCGAGAACATCCGCTTCGTCTTCAAGAACGGCAGGATCGTCGAGGCGTCGTGCCAGGGCGACAGCGCGAAGCTCAACGAGATCCTCGACACCGACGAGGGGGCGCGCTACATCGGCGAGTTCGCGATCGGGTTCAACCCGTACATCACGCACGCGATGAAGGACATCCTGTTCGACGAGAAGATCGCGGGATCGTTCCACTTCACTCCGGGGCGTTGCTACGAGGAGACGGAGAACCACAACCGAAGCGAGATCCACTGGGATCTGGTGTGCATCCAGCGCGCGGACCATGGCGGCGGCACGATCAGCTTCGACGGGGAGGTGATCCGCAAGGACGGCCTCTTCGTGCCGGCGGAACTGCAGGGGCTGAACCCGGATCGGCTGGGCTGAAAGGAGCGCGTCGCGTTCAGGGTCCCGTGCCGCGGCGGACCGATGCCGACGAGGGCGGTCCCGTGCCGACGAGCCACCCGCTCGTACTCGCCCGTCCCCGCCACCTTCCCGGCACCGACTCGCTTCGACGCAACTCATGCAGCGGCTGAACTTCCGTCGCGGTCGATCGGTGCCGGGCAACGACCCGCTCGTACCCGCTTGTACCCGCCAACTGCGCGGCACGGGTCAGACGCAGGGGTCAGCGCGGCGCGGGTTGGGGGCCGGCCTCGCAACCCGCGCCCGCGCGCCCCAAAGAAAGGCGCCCCGGTTTCACCGGGGCGCCTTTCCAAAGGTGTCGTCTGTTTCGCGCGTCGCGTGTCTCAGCAGCGCGGACGCGCCGCGAGGTCGCGCACCAGCTGCACCGTCTCCGCGCCCCGGCGCTCGTCGGTACGGAAGATGCCGCGCCGGGCAAAGGTCGTCATGCGTGCGTCGTGCGAACGGACTCCGCGCATCTTCATGCACATGTGCTCGCCCTCGACCATCACCACGGCGCCCGCCGCATCGAGATGCTCGATGAGCGCGTCGGCGATCTGGTCGGTCAGCCGCTCCTGCAGCTGAGGACGCCGCGCGAACACCTCGACCGTGCGCGCGAGCTTCGACAGCCCCACCACGCGGCCGTTTCCCGGCACGTACGCGACATGCGCCTGACCGTGGAACGGCAACAGATGATGCTCGCACGTCGAGAAGAAGTTGATGTTCGTCACCGTGATCAGCTCGTCCGAGGCCTGCTCGAACGTGCGCGACAGATGCGTGGACGCATCCTCGCGGAGCCCCCGGAACAGCTCCGCGTAGGCCTTGGCCACGCGCTTCGGAGTCTCGATGATTCCCTCACGGTCGGGATCCTCGCCGATCGCGATGAGAATCTCGCGCACGGCGCGCGCGATGCGCGGCTGATCGACCTCGCCATACGCACGCGGCGCCACACCGCACGATGCACCACCGCCACAGCAGTCGTCAACGTCGTCGGCGTGGTTGTGATGGGCAAGATGCAGCGACGACTGGGGAGCGATCATGGAACCTCCGCCTGCAACGAGGCAGGCGAGGAGGAATCGCCGAGTCCATGTCCGCGGATTCAGCCCGCGCACGCAAAAATACGGAGGGGCGACCGATCCGCCGATCGCCCCGACGGCGGTCCAACGGGCGACTGCACGTGCCGCGAAGGCCGCGACAACTCACTCGAACACGTCGTCGGCCGCCTTCTCGAGCTTCTTGTTGTAGGCGTCGACCTTGTCCTCGAGTCGATGCGCCGCCTCCATCGCCTTTCCATATGCGGACCTCGCCGGCGGCTCGGCGGCGTCGGCGGCGGCGGGAGCAGGCGGAGGTGGAGCCTGCACGGTCTCCTCCTCAACCTCGGCGTCGCCCGTGTAACCGCAGCCAACGGTCGCGAACAGCGCGCACACCGCGACCGCGACCGCCGTGGGACGGATCCAACCGAGGTCTGGCGCGATGCCACCCACGTTTCCGGACGAAGCCGCACGGATGCCCGCACCGGCGAAATGGTGCGCGCGGCGGTCGCGCGACTCGGATTCGATTGGGAACGGATCTCGCATGCGATGTCCTCCTGCGGGTTCTCTCGACGGGAGCAACGTCGCGCCGATGCTAGCATCCCCCTCCCCGGACCCGAAGTCGGATCCCCGGAACCCACGTAGAAGGAACCCATGCTGACGAAGAACCTCCTCGCCGCGTTCGGCGGCCTCGCCATTTCCGTCGCCGCCATGACCACCAACACCGCCCTCGGCCAGACCGACTACACCACGATCCCGCCCGATCCAGCCGAGGTCGAGCAGTCGCTCTCCTCGCTCAAGATCGACCTCGCGAAGGCCGTCGAACTCGCCGAAGCGGCGGTGCCGGGCTCGACCACCGTCGACGCGCGCGCGATGCTCGTCGACCCCGTCAAGTACGAGATCACGGTCGCCGCCGGCGGACTCGCGCGCAAGGTCGTCGTCGATGGCGCCACCGGCGCCGTCAGCGCCCCCACGCTCACCATCGGCGCCGCCATCAAGGCAGCGCTTGCGAAGCACGACGGCTCCGTGCGTCTCGCCGAGTTTGACTTCAGCGCACAGCCCGCGACCGCCACGGTCATGATCTACAAGGGCGGCAAGTCGTTCGAGGTCGTCGTCAACGCGAACGACGGCACGATCATCTCCGACACCGAGAAGCCGCGTCTCCCGGGCGCCGCGTTCACGGCCGAGGTCCAGAAGATGCCGGTCGCGATGCCGGACGGCACCACCGCCGAACTCCAGTACGTCGACCTCGTCGAGGGCACCGGCGAGGCCCCCTCGGGCGCGCAGGCGACCGTGAAGGTCCACTACAGCGGTTGGCTCGTTGACGGCTCGAAGTTCGATTCGAGCGTCGACCGCGGGCAGCCCGTCGAGTTCCCGCTCGGCGGCGTCATCAAGGGCTGGACCGAAGGCGTCGGCTCGATGAAGGTCGGCGGCAAGCGCAAGCTCATCATCCCCTACCAGCTCGCGTACGGCGAGCGCGGTCGCCCCGGCGCGATCCCGCCAAAGGCCACGCTCATCTTCGACGTCGAGCTCCTCGGTATCCCCAACCAGGGAACCGCCGCGCCCGGCGCAGCGCCGCGCTGAACCGCGCGATCGAGAGCCCGCACAACCCGCACATCAGACGCACACGGCCCCGCGCATGCGGGGCCGTGTCGTTTGATCCTGTGTCGGCGGTCGCCGAGATCGACCACCGCGCGCGCCGCGCTCAGCGCACCGCTGCCGCGTAGCGCGCCTCGATCGCCAGCACCTTCGCGAGGCGCTTCTCATGCCGCGCCTCGTGCGTGTACTCGGCCGCGAGATACGCACGCACCATCTCGCTCGCAACCGCAGGTCCGACCGTGCGCCCGCCGAGCACGAGCACGTTCATCGCGTCGTGCTCGACGCCCTGGTGCGCCGAGTAGGTGTCGCTGCAGTTGCCCGCGCGCACCCCCGGGATCTTGTTCGCCGCGACGCTTGCGCCGATCCCGCTTCCGCAGAAGAGGATGCCGCGATCGATCTCGCCGCTCACGACGGCGAGGCCGAGTCGCTCGGCGAAATCCGGGTAGTCGACGGGGTCGCTCGAGTGCGTGCCAAGGTCGACGATCTCATGGCCGAGCGCCTCGACCTCCTTCTTCATCGACTCCTTCAGCGCGAAACCCGCGTGGTCCGACGCGACGGCGATCTTCACCGGACACCTCCGCCACGCACGCGCGCGAGCGACTGCCGCGCCGCATCGGCAACACGTTCCGGAGCGAACCCGAAGTGCTTCGCCACATCCTTCGCAGGCGCGCTCGCGCCGAACGTCGTCATGCCGATCGTCTCGCCGTCGAGGCCCGCGTAGCGATCCCAGCCCATCGTGCTCGCGGCCTCGCAGGTCACGCGCGCGCGCACCGCCGTCGGCAGCACCGACTCGCGGTACGCCGCATCCTGCGAATCGAAGAGCGCCGTGCACGGGATCGACACCACGCGCGCCTTCACACCTTCCTTTGCGAGGATCTCCTGCGCGCCGAGCGCAAGGTGCACCTCGCTGCCCGAGCCGACGAGGAGCACGTCCGGCGTGCCGCCCTCGGCCTCCGACAGCACGTAGCCACCCTTCAGGCAGCCGTCCTCCGACGCATAGCGCGATCGGTCGAGCGTCGGCAGGTTCTGGCGCGTCAGCGCGAACGCCGCCGGATGATGCGTCAGCTGCATCGCCGCGCGCCAGCAGGCGATCACCTCGTTGCCGTCGCACGGACGGAAGACATGCATGCCGGGAATCGCGCGCAGCCCGACGAGCTGCTCGATGGGCTGGTGCGTCGGGCCGTCCTCGCCGACGTAGATCGAGTCGTGCGTGAAGATGTGCAGCGCCGGGAGCTCCATGATCGAGCTCAGGCGGATGCCGCCGCGCGCGTAGTCGCTGAAGATGAGGAAGCCTGACCCGTACGCGCGCAGCCCGGAGAGCGTCAGGCCGTTCACGACCGCCGCCATCGCATGCTCGCGGATGCCGAAGTGGAGATTGCGCCCGGCGAACGCGCCCTTCTGGAACGTGCCCGCTCCATCGAAGGTCAGCAGCGTCTTCGTGCTGGGCGCGAGGTCGGCGCTGCCGCCGATCATCCACGGAATGTTCTTCGCGATCTGGTTGAGCACCTGACCGGAGGTGTTGCGCGTGGCGTTGCCCTTGGCATCCGCAGGGAAGGCCTTGAGATCCTTGTCCCAACCCTCGGGCAGCCCGCGCGAGAGCATCGTCTCGACTTCCTTCGCAAGCCACGGATACGCCTTCGCGTACGCCTCGAAGCGCGCGCGCCACTCGGCGCTCGACGCCGCACCGCGTGCGCCGAGCTTCTCGGCGAAGCGCTCCTTGACGCCGTCCGGGACGAGGAACTTCGCGTCCTCCGGCCAGCCGTAGCCACGCTTCGTTGCGGCGATCTCCGCATCGCCCAGAGGCTCGCCGTGCGCGCTCGCGGTGTCCTGCTTCTTCGGCGCGCCGTAGCCGATGTGGCTGTCGACGATGACGAGCGTCGGCCTGTCCGCCGAGCGTTCCGCCGTGCGGTACGCGCGCAGGAGCGACGGGATGTCGTTCGCATCGCCGACGCGCAGCACGTTCCAGCCGTATCCCATGAAGCGGGTCGCGACGTCCTCCGAGAACGCGAGGTCGGTCGAACCTTCGATCGTGATCCGGTTGAAGTCGTAGATCCAGCAGAGGTTCGAGAGGCCGAGGTGGCCCGCAAGGCTCGCGGCCTCGCCCGAGATTCCCTCCATCATGCAGCCGTCGCCGCAGATGGTCCACACGCGGTAGTCGAACAGCGGATAGCCCGGCCGGTTGTAGCGCGCACCCAGCCACTTCGAGGCCATCGCCATGCCCACGCTCGTCGCGAGGCCCTGCCCGAGCGGGCCGGTCGTGGTCTCGACGCCGGTGGTCAGGTGCGACTCGGGGTGGCCCGGGCAGCGCGAACCGAGCTGGCGGAAGCGCTTCAGGTCGTCGAGCGTGAGCGTCGGCTCGCCGGTGAGATGTCCATGATGATCCGCGCGCTGCACGTTCGTGAGATAGAGCAGCGAGTAGACGAGCATCGACGCGTGACCGTTCGACAGGACGAAGCGGTCGCGGTTCGCCCACAGGGGATCCGCTGGGTCGTAGCGCAGGATGTCCTGCCACAGCGCGTAGGCGACGGGCGCGAGCGCCATCGGCGTGCCGGGGTGTCCCGAGTCGGCGGCCTGCACGCCGTCCATCGAGAGCGTGCGGATCGTGTTGATCGCGAGATTGTCGATCTCGGGAGTCCCGATCGGGGTGCCGGCGTTCTGGACCGGGAAAGCGGTTGCGGTCGCGGTGGTCACTCGTGATCCCTTCGGAGAGCGCTCAAGATGGGGTGCCGCCGGCCCGGGCGCGCGGTCCGGTCCGGCGGGCGGGATGGTACGGCCCGCCGCACGGATGCGGATCGGGCCACCCGGTTGGAAGCGGCTTGTGACGGCTTTCTTTCACCACCCGGCAGCGCTCCGGCCGATTTCCCCGGCATGAATCGGTCGCTCCTCGGCCTCGCGCCCTGCCTCGTCGTCCTCGCCGCCTGCACCTCGGGTCCCCAATCGGCCACGCCCGGCGCCTCGCGCGTCGCGATGGGCATGGTCGGCTCCGCTCAGGATCAGGACTCCGACTCCTCGTTCAAGGGAAAGCCGGGCGACATGCAGGACTCGTCGTTCGTCGGCAAGCCCGGCCAGGGCGATCCGAATGCGGCGACTCCCGCCGGCACCGGCTACAACCAGCAGCCGGGTGAGCTCCAGCCCCAGATGGGCGGCGGCGACATCCACTACCACAACCACTTCTACGGCGACACCGGCTACGCGGCGCCGGTCTACGGCGCGCCGGTGCAGAACCGGAACCTCGGCCCGTACAACGTCGGCCGCATCCAGGCTCCGCTCGGTACGGGCGGCGGCGGCGCAGGATGGTACGGACCCAACTACCAGACGGGACCGACCGGACTGCGACAGGGCTACGGTCCCTTCCGCGGTGTGGCCAACGGAAACGGATGGAACGGCTACAACGGCGGCTACAACGGCTGGACCGACTGATCGACCGCCGCGCGGCTCTCCGCTCGATCACAACCTGTCACCTTCGACGCGACCGCGGAATCCGACCCGCGGTCGCGCTCACGTTCCCCACGCAAGCAAGAGCCGCGAGAGATCGCTCGCTCCGACGACGCCGTCGTGATCGAGATCGGCACGTCGCATCGCGCGCAGCGCGCGATCCGTCGCGCCCCATTCGGCAAGCAGGAGTCCGAGGTCGGATGCGCCGACCTGTCCGTCGGCGTCGAGGTCGGCGGCGGCCGGCGCCGTGATCGTCGCCCGCGTACGCAACGGCACGCCGGTCAGCACCGTCGTCTGCCCGCTCGGCCAGTCGATGCGCACCTCCTCGGCGATCGTGGCGCTCGCGGGAAATCCAAAGTGCACGACCGGCTCGGAGCTCGAGTGGAATCCGCTCCCCGAGTGGACGAACCGCCGCGACGACTCGCCTCCGACCGTGCACGACACCACGGCGCCGATGCCGTGCGTCACCACGCGCGAGGACGCCGTCGCCTTCAGATCGAGCATCAGTCACGACGGTCCCCCTGTCGGCGAGACCGCATCGTTGCGATACAGCTTGAGCGGACCAGCGTTGACAAGCACCACGAGATCGAGGTCGCCGTCGCGGTCGTGATCGCACGTCGCCACGCAGCGCGCATCCGCAGCGAGCGCGAATCCCGTCTTCGCCGCAAGCCGCGTGAACTGCCCGCCACCCGTGTTCCGGTAGATGTACTCGGGCTCATTCGCCCATTCGCTCGCGTTCCTGCCATTCACCTCGACGATGTCCTCCCATCCGTCGTGATCGAGATCGGCGGCCATCGCGCCCCACCCCCAGCCTCCATCGTCGCATCCACGCGCGGCGGCCGCCTGCGTCATGAGGCCGGAGCCGTCGTTCATGTAGAGCGCGTTGCCGTTCAAACCCGCGGGCGGCTGCGTCTGATGGATGCTCGTCACGTAGTAGTCGGGCCAACCGTTGCGATCGAAGTCGCCGATGCATGCGCCCATGCCGTTCATGTCGGTGCCGAGCCGAAACTCATCGGTCGCCAGCGCCAGCACGCCACCATGCATGTTGCGCCATGCCTGGCTCGTCTCGAAATCCGCCGCGAGCAGCAGTTCGGGCCATCCATCGCCGGTCGTATCCACGAAGGTCGGTTGGAATCCCCAGCTCGCCACGACACCAAGCGTCGGCGCCGTCACGTCGACGAACGATCCGCCGTCGTTGCGGAAGAGGCGATTGCCGACGCCGTTCGAACTCCAGCCCGCGACCGCGAGATCGAGATCGCCGTCGAGGTCGTAGTCGCCCCACGCGGCGCTGTCTCCGACCGAACTCGTCGGCGATGTGAACGCGAGACCAACCGACGACGCCACCTCCACGAACACCGCGCCATCGTTGCGGTAGAGGCGGTTCTTCCCCGCCTGTCCGAGATTGTCGTTGCCCAGGCCATAGCTCGTCATGTAGATGTCG
The DNA here is from genome assembly GCA_021297795.1 of Planctomycetaceae bacterium. Classification (GTDB taxonomy): domain Bacteria; phylum Planctomycetota; class Phycisphaerae; order Phycisphaerales; family SM1A02; genus QWPT01. The sequence goes on along the minus strand of JAJTGL010000007.1, from coordinate 375 downwards.
ATGTCGCCGTCCCGGTCGTAGTCCGCGCACGACACGCCGTTCCCGGCATGCACCGCCGCCACGCCCATCGTCGATGCGATGTTCGTGAAGGTGCCGTTGCCATTGTTCCGGTAGAGCCGATCGGCGCCGACACCGCCCTTCGGTACGAAGATGTCCGGCCAGCCGTCACCGGTGAAGTCGGCAACGCCGATCCCGCCGAGGATCCACTCGTTCAGCCCCGGCACCGCGAGATGGTTCGGCGTCTGCGTGTAGGACTCGAGCCCACTGCCGACCGTCACGTCGGTGAACGCGATCGCCGACTGCGCGTGCGCAGCGCTCGTCGTGCACGCACAGACAACGCCGGCAACCCGCACGAACTCCCGCCGAACGAGCACC
>JAJTGL010000081.1 GCA_021297795.1 Planctomycetaceae bacterium | reverse complement strand
CATTCTGTTCACACAGAATGCGGTTTGTCGCATGATGATCTCGGACGGCTCCCTCTGCCCACGGTTCGCCGCGTATCCCGCGCGGGGCAGACCCGAGACGTCCACCCGCGCGCGCTGCGTGTCTCACAGCGTTTCGTGCCGCGGCCATTTCTTCCCGCGAACCGCGTAAGGAGTGCACATCGTGCAGTCTCGCTCCAAGGCCCGCGCCTCGCGCGGGGCGGTTGCGCGTACACGGTCCGGCGTCGTCGCCGCTTCCGTCGTCGCCGCCGGTTTCGTCGTGTGGTCCGCGTCCAACGCGGCCACGTTCCCGTCCGCAACGCTCGAAGATGCGCCCATGCAGGCGGTCGCTCCGCCGGGGGATGCCCGATCGGCACCGCCGTCGGTGCCGTCAGCGTCGGCGCTCGATCGCAAGCGCGCAGAAGAGGCGCTCGATGCGCTTGTCGAGCAGCAGCGCATCGACGATGCGATCCGCAAGCGCGCCCTCGACGTGCTGTTCTCGCCGGTCAAACGTTCAGACAACGATGACAGGCTTTACGAGATCTTCCGGAAGCTCCTCCTCGCGGAGGGGGAGGCGCGCGAGGATCTGCTGCGTCGACTGAGCAACGACATCGTGCGCGCGCTGGATCCGGTGCTCCGTGAAACTCGCTGGACGGTCGCGGCGAGCGATGATGCGCCGCGACGCCATGCGGAGCTCGCGGCGCGCGCCCCCGCGATCGACGCCGGACTGGACGAACTCGTCGGCGAGTATCCGCTGCAGGTTCGCGATGTCCGCACGGGCATCGTGTTCCGGCTGGTTCCGGGCGGCACGGTGCCGAGGCCGGACGGTCGAGAGGAAGTCGTCGAGCCCTTCTACATCGCGAAGTCCGAGGTCGACTGGTGCGATTGGTTCCGCTTCATGGGCGGCATGGAGGCGTCGGGGCAGCCGGTCGAGGGGCGCGCTTGGCTTGAGGTTGCGGACTTCGTCGCGAAGGCTCACCTGTCCCTCCCCACGGAGGCGGAATGGGAGTTCGCCGCCCGGTCCGGGATGCCGACGGCGTTCTGGATGGGAGCCTTGGCGCCGCCGGGAACGGTCCGATGCAAGGTCGACACGGCGGCGGATGCGGCCAACCAGCAGAACGAGTACTTCCCGCGCAACTATCTCTCTCTCGCCCACGTGCACGGAAACGTGGGCGAGTGGTGCACGCACCCTCTCGGCACGCTCGGGGGCGTTCGTCAGCCGGCGCGGGGTGGAGGCTACATCGATCCCGTCGAGAGGTGCACCGCGAGCTCCGTGAAGATGCTGCCGGTGGGGTCGCGTGGTGAGGCCAAGGCGGTCGGATTCCGTCCGATCCGTCGCATCCAGCCGGGTTTCACGAAGATCGACCGAAGCGGTGAAGCGCCGCTTCGCGTCGTGGTGGTCGAGAAGGAGGGTGCGCTTGACGACCACTGGCAGGTCAAGATCCTCTGCGAGGCGCCGGACCCGCTGGTGCATCGACTCGATCCCGAGTATTGCAAGCGCGTCCTGTCCACCGGATTCCCTTGGGAAGTCGAGGACGGGGTGACCAACGTGCGCATGCGTCTCGTGCCGCCGGGGGAGTTCACGATGCGGGCTTCGCATCCCGACGCCCCCTCGTTCCGCGTGCTGATCCAACATCCCTTCTACCTCGGCGTGACCGAGATCACACATGCGGAGTGGGGTGCGCTGCTCCCGAACGACGCGGGGCTTTTGCTCGCACGGATGCCGATCGACGGTAAATCGTGGGAGGAATGCAGGAAGTACCTGAGAGCCGCGAGGACGGGCCTGCGTTTCCCCAATGAATTCGAATGGCAGCTCGCGTGCAACCTCGGCCGCAATCAACCCTTCGCGTGGAGCGATCTTGAACGAGTCCGGTCCGACCGAGCCTACTGCAATGCCGGTGGTGGGCCGCTGCTGCCCTCGGGCGCAATGTTCGAGAGCCCGTTCGGATTCCGTGGGATGCACGGCAATGTTCGCGAGTGGTGTCTGAATCCAGCGGACCTCGATGGACTGATCCCGGACATGGAAGACCATCTGAGGCTTGAGGGAACTCAGTTGAAGTCGATCCGCGGCGGTCGTGTGGCAGACTCAATCGAGCAGTGCCAGGCGGATGTTCGACGGGCGAGCGATATGTTCGCCGGACGAGCAGGCCTCCGAATCGCACGCAGCGTCCCCAAGGACCGTTCCTCGATGGTGACGGAGTGGCCGGCGAATCCCCGGCGGCGCCCGGACGATGTCGAGAGACCGCGTCCGTCCGATCCGAACGTCCCGCTCGACCCTCGCGGCAATCCGCCGGGAGAGAAGTCCCCCACCGAGAAGGACGGGGGCAGGGCGGCGCCGGCGAAGCAAGCCGAGGAGGATGAGGAGGAGCGGGAGCAAACGGACGATCCGAGAGGAGGCCGGCGCGGCAACGGTGTCGGTACGGTTGGAGGGAAGCGGAACGGCGGGGCGCCCAACACCCCCTCGGGTGACCCGGACGACGGCCAGTCGCCGCCTGACATGCCGGAAGGGCCGGTGGAGACGAGTTCTGGGGGCGGTTGATGGGAGAGATCGTGGCGAGGCGCGCGTTGGCGCCCAATCGAGCGCCGCGCGCGCCTCGCGCGACTTCCTCCGCCACGGATCGAGTGCGTCGATGGCGCGGCCGAGGGCGGGTGTTCCCGCCCTCCCGCGCCATCGCACGCTGCGTGTTTCCGCGACCGCGTTCCGCGGGTGCGTTGCGACTTCCCATTGCGGCATCGCATTGCGGCATCAGGGGGTGGCGACGCGGTGTGCGCCAACCCGGGGTACTCCGCCTCGCGTAGATTCCCCGCATGGCCTTGTCGATGCTCCTCCCGGTCCTCTCCGTTTCGATCGCTGCGTCGACCGCGCCGCCGGATCTCTCGCTCGACCGGAACGGGGCGGTCATCGTGCCCCCGTCGGTACTTGTCGAGGGTGACCCGTTCCGACAGATCGACGAGGTGCTGCCGACGCCGAACGACTTCCGCACGGCGTCGGGCGCGCCCGGTTCGCGCTACTGGCAGCAGAAGGTCGACCACGACATCGAGGTCGAGCTCGACCCTGCCCGCGCGGAGATCACCGGCCGTCAGAAGATCGTCTACCACAACAACTCGCCGGACGAGCTGCGCTACCTCTGGGTGCAGCTCGACCAGAACCGCTTCCGCCGTGACTCGCTCGGCGAGCGCGCCGAGCCGGCTCCCGATCTCTCGACGCCGCAGGACATCCGCACACTGCGCAATCTCGTCGAGCAGGCGGAGTGGGAGGGTGGCTACCGCGACGTCCTCGTGCAGACCGTCGCGGGCGCGCCGCTCGCGACGACGGTCGTCGACACGATGATGCGGATCGACCTTCCCGAGCCTCTCGCGCCCGGGAAGTCGTTCGCCTTCCAGATGTCGTGGCGCTTCGCCGTGGTGAAGAACACCGTCACGCGCGCGCGCTCGAACTACGAGCTCCTCGGCGAGGGCGACACCGAACGCGACCCGGCGCGGAAGGACGCGGATCTCGCGCCGCTCTACGTGGTCGCGCAGTTCTTCCCGCGGCTCGCTCCCTACAACGACGTGCGCGGCTGGCAGCACAAGCAGTTCCTCGGTCAGGGCGAGTTCGCGCTCGAGTTCGGCGACTACGCGCTCGCGGTGACGGTGCCCGACACGTGGACCGTCGGCGCGACGGGCGAACTCCAGAACCCGGGCGACGTGCTCACCCCGACGCAGCGCGAGCGGCTCGCCGCCGCGGCCGGCGATGAGAAGCCGCGCTTCATCACGACGCCCGAGGAGGCCGCCGAGCGCCGCGCCGCGAAGCCGGCCAGCACGCGCACCTGGCGCTTCAAGGCCGACAACGTGCGCGACGTCGCGTTCGGCGCGAGCGCCGCGTTCATCTGGGATGCCGCGAAGGCGCCGATCCCGGGCACCGACCGCGCCGCGCTTGCGATGAGCTACTACCCGCAGGAGGCGGAGCCTCTCTGGAGCCGCTACTCGACGCACGCGGTCGCGCACACGATCGACTCGCTGTCGCGGCACGCGTACCCGTATCCCTACCCGATCGCGATCAGCGTGAACGGGCCGGTCGGCGGGATGGAGTACCCGATGATCTCCTTCAACGGGCCGCGCCCGGAGAAGGACGGAACCTACTCCGCGGGCACCAAGTGGGGCCTGATCTCGGTCGTGATCCACGAGGTCACGCACAACTGGTTCCCGATGATCATCAACTCGGACGAGCGTCAGTGGACCTGGCTCGACGAGGGGCTCACGACCTTCTGCCAGTTCATGGCCGAGCAGGAGTGGGAGAGGAAGTACCCGAGTGGCCGCGGAGAACCCGAGAAGATCGTCGGATACATGACGGACCCCGCGCAGGAGCCGATCATGACGAACTCGGAGAGCGTGCGGAAGCTCGGCCCCAACGCCTACGCGAAGCCGGCGACCGCGCTCAACGTGCTGCGCGAGTCGGTGCTCGGACGCGAGCTCTTCGACTTCGCCTTCGCCGAGTACTGCCGGCGCTGGGCGTTCAAGCGGCCCGAACCCGCCGACTTCTTCCGCACGATGGAGGATGCGTCGGGCGTCGACCTCGACTGGTTCTGGCGTGGATGGTTCTACACCACCCGCCCGGTTGATATCCGCATCGAGAAGTTGACCCGGTACACGCTCGACACGCGTGATCCCGACGTCGTCAAGGCGGCGAAGAAGTCCGAACGCGATGCGCGCCCGAAGACGCTGAGCGAGTCGCGCGATGCGGCGCTCGAGGTCCGGGCGGGCCGATTCCCCGAGTTGATCGACTTCTACTCGACCTTCGATGAACTCGATGTGACGCCCGAGGATCGCCGCCGCTTCCAGTCGCTCGTCGCGCGTCTCGGTGAGCGCGACGCAGCGCTGCTCGACACGCCGCTCCACTTCACCGTCGCGCGCTTCCTCAACGACGGCGGCATCCCCTCGCCGCTGCCGCTGCGTCTCACGTACGTCGATGGCACGTTCGAGGAGACCACGATCCCCGCGGAGATCTGGCGCTACGCCGGTGGTGCGGAGGCGTCGAAGCTGTTCGTGACGCGGAAGGAGATCGTGCGCGTCGAACTCGATCGCCGGCGCGAGACGGCCGACCGCGACCCGAGCGACAACGCGTTCCCGCAGGAAATCGAGCGTTCGTCGTTCACCGTCGAGCCGCGCGAGCGCGGCACCAACCCGATGCGCGAGGCCGCCGAGAGCGAGCGGCGCGAGAGGACGCTTGCGAGCGCCAGATCGCTGGGCCGTCGGGCCGCCGCGGCAATCCAGGCGGGGAAGAGCGCGGGAAGCGTGGTCGTCGATGCGACCGAGCGGGATGGATGGGACCGTGCCTTCGTCGTCCTCGATGGTGCGGAGGCCTCGAGCGGCGGCGTGGCGCAGGTGGTTTCCGCCGGCCCGGACGGAGCGGTCGGCACCGAGGACGACTTGACCTTCATCGTGATGTCCGACGGCGAGGTGCGCGAACGCGTGCGGCGGCGCGGGGCGCAGCCGTGAGCGAAGTGGGGGAGACGCCGCGATGGCGCGGTCGCACCATCGAAGTGATCGGCGCACGGCTCGGGCTCGGCGGACGTTGCCTCGGGACGCGCGGTGGCCCCGCCGCGATGCGCATGTCGGGGCTCGCGGCGGCGCTCGGCCGCAGCGGTCGACTGGTACGCGATCTCGGCGACATCGTCGCGCGTGATGTCGCGCGTGTACCGGGGCGCGACCCCGGGGCCGAGCTCTCGGCCGAGGTCGAGCGATACTCGCTCGAACTGCGTGCGGCGATGGAGGCGGTGCTCGCCCGGGGGGCGTTGCCCTGCATCGTTGGCGGCGACCACTCGCTCGGTGCGGCGACGCAGGCTGCGGTCGGACGCTTCGCGCGTCGGCAGGGTTGGGCGCCGCCCGGGATCATCTGGATCGATGCGCACGCCGATTCGAACACGATGGAGACGACGCCGTCGGGAAACCTCCACGGCATGATGCTCGCGGCGGTGCACGGACTTGAGGTGCCGACCTTCCGACGGGTGGTCGAGGGAGGTCTGCGTGACCCGCGGCGGACGGTGTTCCTGGGCGCGCGAGACATCGACGCCGGTGAGCGCGAGATCGTCGGTCGGCTCGGATGCACGGTGATCGGGCCGGAGGAGATCGCGCGGCTCGGACCGGCGAAGGCGGCGCGCGAGGCGATCCGCATCGCCGGCGGTGCGGATGGACGATGCAGCGTCAGCTTCGATCTCGACAGCCTCGATCCGTCGATCGCGCCGGGTGTCGATTGTCACGTGCCGGGTGGGCTGGATTGGGCGTCGGCGGAGACGATCCTTCGGATCTGCGGCGAGGCGCCGGGCCTGGTGGCCGTGGAGGTGGTGGAAGTGAATCCGTCGGCGGATCCGGACGGACGCACGGCACGACTGGCGGTCGAGGCGGCGGCGCTGCTCTGCCCCTGATCCTGAACGGTGCACGGCACGTGCCGTCTGGTGCCAGGCACCGCCTGGCACGTGGCGTGCACCACCTGGCACCGGCTGCAATGCACTCTTGTGGCGGTGCGTTACCGCGCTGTGTGACCGTGCCAGGCACGTGCCGTCTGGTGCCAGGCACCGGCTGGCACGTGCCGTGCACTGTCTGGCACCGAGCGGCGCGCGTCAGAACGGGCACGGCGCACTGATGTCGATCCGCACCCCCGTCGCGGGATGCGTAAACACCAACCGTCGTGCGTGCAGGCAGAGCCGCGGTCGCGCTGCCTGCGCTTCGACACCCGCATACAACTCGTCGCCCAGTATCGCGTGCCCGATCGCCAGCATGTGCACCCGCAGCTGGTGGCTCCGCCCCGTCTTCGGCACGAGCCTGACCCGCGTCCATGCGAAACCACCCGCGTCCATGGCACGCTCGAGCACCTCAAATGCCGTGAAGCTCGGCTTGCCCTCGGTCAGGTGCACCATCTGCCGAGCGCTGCCCAGGGCCTCCTTGCGGAGCGGAAGATCGACCTCTCCACGGTCGGGTCCCAGGTGCCCAGCCACCAGCGCCTCATACTCCTTCTCGACCTCGCGCGCCTCGAAACCCATCGACAGCCGCCGATGCACCTCGGCCCCGCGCGCAAGCACCATCACGCCCGAGGTATCTCGATCGAGCCGGTGCACGATGCGCGCGCCGGCATGCGTCGATTGCAGTCTCGCCACCAGGCAATCGGCCTTCTCAGGCCCGATTCCGGGCACCGAAAGAAGCCCCGAGTCCTTGTCGCAGACGAGGATGTCGGTGTCTTCGAAGAGGATGCGGTAGCCAGGGCCGTGCACGTGGGTGGCTACACTAGCCGTTCCATGCATTCACGTAGCGCTGCACGTCCTGCAACTCACACGGCTCTCTCGCCCCGCACCATCGCGCTCCTGACGCTCGCCTGCTCGATCGGAGTGACTTCCGGCGCCTGCACCCCTCGCGCCAAGGTCGGAGCGGCCGAACCGCCCGCGCGCAATGGCGACGAAGCCGTGGCCGCCTCTTCGACAACCGCCCCTTCGACGACCGCCCCTTCGACGACCGCCACCGGTACGTCGGCCGGTCCCAAGTCATCCGTCGCCGAGCCCGGCGTCGTGCTCGCACGCCAGTTGACCTTCCCCGACCGCTTCATCAAGGCGGGCGAGTCGTACTTCTCGCCCGATGGAAAGCGCATCGTCTTCCAGGCGATCGAGGTCCCCGAAGGCGAGGAGTCGCCCGCCGACTTCTACGCGATGTTCGTCTGCGACGTCGTGCACGACGCGGCGGGCGACATCACCGGTGTCGCGAACATCCGGCGGATCTCGCCGAAGGGGAGCGCCAACACCTGCGGCTGGTTCCATCCGCTCGATGCGAACCGCGTGCTGTTCGCATCGACCGTCGGCGCACCGACGGCGGAGAACGCGCCCGGCTACCAGCGAGGCACCTCGCGCTACCGCTGGGCGTTCCCGCCGGAGACGCGCATCGTCGAGGTCGATCTTCGCACCGCCGATGGAACGGCCGCATCGGTGAAGCCGCTCGAGGGCGACGGCAAGGCCTACATCGCCGAAGGAAGCTGGTCGCCGGACGGTCGTCACCTCCTCTTCTGCTCCCTGGAATCGGGGCAGGGGGATCTCTTCGTGCGCGATCTCTCGACGGGACGCCGCACCGCGATCGTGTCGGCCGCCGGCTACGACGGTGGACCGTTCTTCTCACCGGACGGGAAGCGCATCTGCTATCGCTCCGACCGGAAGCAGGACAACCTGCTGCAGGTCTTCGTCGCCGATCTTGTCTTCGACAAGGATGGATCGATCACGGGAACCACGAACGAGCGACAGCTGACCTCGAACGAGCACGTGAACTGGTGCCCTTTCTTCCGGCCCGACGGGAAGACGCTCGTCTACGCGACGAGCGAGGTCGGCCACCGCAACTACGAGGTGTTCGAGATCGTGCTGCCCGCGCCCGGTTCGGGCGCCGAGCCTGCCCGTCGCCGCGTGACCGAGGGCGACGGTGCCGACGTCCTGCCCGTCTTCTCCGCCGACGGAAAGTGGCTGCTGTGGACAGGCCAGCGCCACGAGGGGCGATCGAGCCAGCTCTACGTCGGCGAGTACGTCGACCAGAGCGACGCCAAGTGAGCGCACCATGCTGTCCACGATCTCCGGCCGACGCTACCTGATCCCGTTTCGCTCGCAGTTGTTGCCGGCGATCTTCACCGACACGCTCGTGATCGGTTCGGGCGTGGCGGGGCTGCGCGCGGCGCTCGCGGCATGCGAGCACGGCGAGGTGATCGTCGTCGCGAAGGACGATCTCGAGAAGACGAACACCGCGTGGGCGCAGGGGGGCATCGCCTCCGTCCTCGCCGACGACGATCGTCCCGAGGACCACATCGCCGATACCTTCGCCGCGGGTGCGGGTCTCTGCGAACCCTCCACGGTGCGTGCACTGGTCGAGGAGGGGCCGCGCGAGGTCGAGCGATTGATCGAGCTCGGCATGCGTTTCGATCGCGACGAGGGCGGCAGACTGTCCCTGACCCGCGAGGGCGGTCACGGACGCCGGCGCATCGTGCACTCGGACGGCGACGCGACCGGACGCGAACTCTCGCGCACGCTGGTCGCGGCCTGCCGGGCCGATCCGCGCATCCGTCTCTTCGACCGCTGCTTCACGCTCGATCTGGTCACGCCGGGGCATGCGCCTCTCGGTCGCGATCCGGTGCTTGGCGCCATCACGCACCATCCGAAGTACGGACTGCAGTTGATCTGGGCGCGCTCGACCATCCTCGCCTGCGGAGGCATGGGCCAGCTCTGGCGCGAGACGACGAACGCGCGCGTCGCGACCGGCGACGGCGTGGCGATGGCATGGCGCGCCGGCGCGGCGGTGGCGGATCTCGAGTTCATGCAGTTCCACCCGACCGCGCTCTACGTCGCGGGCGCCGCGCGCCACCTCATCTCGGAGGCGGTGCGCGGCGAGGGCGCGCTTCTCGTCGATCGCTCGGGGCGGCGCTTCATGGTCGACCGACATCCGCTCGCCGAGCTCGCGCCGCGCGACATCGTGAGCCGCGGGATCGTCGAGCATCTCGCGGAAACGGAGGATCCGAACGTCTTCCTCGATGCGCGGGCGTTGGGCACAGGGGGATTCGCGCGGCGCTTTCCCGGGCTCGCGGCGCTGCTCGCCGGATTCGGCATCGATCCCGGCACCGCGCCGATCCCGGTGATGCCCGCCGCCCACTACACGATCGGCGGCGTGTGGACGGATCTCGACGGCGCCACGGGCGTGCCCGGGCTCTTCGCCTGCGGCGAAGTCGCCTGCAACGGTCTTCACGGAGCCAATCGCCTCGCCTCGAACTCGCTCCTCGAGGGGCTCGTCTTCGGACGACGTGCCGGACTCGCGGCGGCGGCCAATGCGGCGAGCAATCCGGCGAATGCCCGCACCAACTTCCGCGTGGTGAGCGACATCCGTCCGAGCGACAAGGGCGAGCTCGATCTCGTCGACGTCCGATCGAGCCTGCGCAGTGCGATGTGGCGCAACGTCGGCATCGCGCGCAGCGGCAACCGCCTCGCCGATGCGCTCGACATGATCCACTTCTGGTGCCGCTACACCCTCGACAAGATCTTCGACGACCCGGCCGGCTGGGAGATCCAGAACATGCTTTCGTGCGCGGCGCTCGTCGCGATCAGCGCGCGCGCGCGCGAGGAGTCGCGCGGCACGCACTTCCGCAGCGACCATCCCGCGCCCTCGTCCGCCGGCGAGATCCGTCGTCTCTTCCGGATCGGCGAGGCGCAGCCCGATCTCCGGCCCGTTCCGCGTCCGGAGCACCCGGTCGAGACCGCGTAGATCGCCATCGCATGCCATGCCCGCCTCCATCGCGGCCATCCTCCGGAACCGACATCCCACCGCGGCACTCGCGCTCGTCCTGTCGTCGATCGCACTGCCCGCGGGTTGCGGACCCCGCATCGAGTACCGGGCGCGGCCGGGCTTCGCGACCTCCGCGGAACTTCCCGACGAGGTGGTGCTCGACGACGGCACCATCGTGCGCTACCTGCCCGTGAACGAGTTTCTCGCGATGAAGCGGGCCCGCGAGCGCGGCGAGGAATGGAAGCCGCGCGAGGAACGGCCCGCGCAGGGTGATGGCGATGGCGCCGACGCCGACGACCGCCCGTCCTTCACGCCGTGGGAGGAGGATGCGGAGGGCCGCGTGCGCATGCAGGCGGTCATGCCGGAACAGGTCGTGGCGAACACGATGCGCGCGTTTCGCGAGGAGCGCTACGGTGAACTGTGGGATCAGTCCGTGTCGCGCGGATTCCGCGAGCGCGCCGCACGCGAGACCGACGCCGAGACCGCGCGCGCGCGTTTCAGCGAATGGTGCGCAGGCCGGCGCGAGGACGTGATGAAGCTGCTCAACCGGATGAGCTTTGGATTCTCGACCAACGCGGTCATCATGCGTCGCGTCGGGCCGAACGTGATGCGGCTCGAGTTGACGCCGCAGATCGCGGGGGACTTTCGCTACCGCGTGGTCGAGATCGAGTACGAGCAGACTCCCGAGGGTCAGCGCGTCATGCTCGCCGGCATTCACTAAGCATGTTCTCGTCTTGCCGCCGGCGGCCGTGCACGCGACGCCGTACATCACGCGACGCCGGAGGCCGTGCCTCCGAAAACGACAAGCGGGCGACTAGGGCGCCCGCTTGTCGCGTGGTGATTCCAAGCGAGCGAGGCTCGCGCGGTGGTCGAGAGGTCAACGCAGCGCGATCGACGCGATGGACGCGATCGACGAACTCGATGGCAGGCCTTCGCCGAGGCTTGATCGGATCGCAGCGCTTGCGCGGAAGTGTTCGCGCTCGTCACAGTTCCAGGCGCCGAGGCCCGTCGATCGCGTCCAGTCGACGAGTTCGCGGCAGGGGCAGGCTTCGCCCGCGGTTCCGAGGAGCAGCGCGCGAGCATCGAAATCGACAGCGGGAGCGAAGTTTGATGCTCGAGCAATCAACGTGTCACCAAGCATGCTGTCGGCGATCTGGAATCCCGTCATCGACGGCGACGTCGCGATCGGCGCGGAGACCAGCGCGACGGAATCGGGCGACTTCAACGCGCCGTGCGCGAGGCCACCGGCAGCCAGCGCCGAGGCGAAGGCCGCGACGGTCGTAAGCGATCGACGCGCGTATAGCGATGCGGGCGAGAACGGCAGCATGCGCGTGCGCACGGTGCCCCAAGGGGACGTTGCATAGGGACGTGAGAACATGGGAACCTACTTGCTGCCGAGCCCGATCGATCGACGGGCGTTCGGCCACTCCTCTCCGATCATCCAGTCATCCACTCACACGGACGGAAGCCGGACTCTCGGATTGCTCGTGGCGCCTCGAGGATGCTCCAGAGGGGGAGCAGGGACGTTCGTCCCAGCGCACGTTCAAGTCCGAAGTCGGCCACAACCGCGCAGGCGCGTCTGCCGCCATCCAGTTTCCAACGACAACAGTTGCCCTCGCCAATGCCAGCAACGAAAGAACGCCGGGCGCGACGCGCCGAACGGAATCTGCGTTGTTGGCTGGCCTTCCACTCCACTCCGATAGGCCTCGAACCCGCGTCC
>JAJTGL010000080.1 GCA_021297795.1 Planctomycetaceae bacterium | reverse complement strand
GCCGACGCGCGCATCGGCCCGCGCGTGCAGCCGCCCGCTGCCGCCCCGCGCACACCGATGCCGTCGGCGGCAGCGCATCCGCCACGCGCGACTCCGGCCGCGGAATCCACCGATGCCCGCGCATCCGCCGATCCCGCGACCTTCGTCGCGACCGCCATCGCATCCGAGCGCGCGGGAGACATCGCCGCGGCCGAGCGGGCGATCGGTCGTGCGCTCTATCTCGATCGGACGCACGAGGAGGCGCTCGTCATCGCGGCGCGGCTCGCCATCGCGCGCGGGGCGCACGACGAGGCCGAGCGATTCCGGGCGCGGGCGATGCGCGCCCATCTCGCGCGGGAAAAGGATGGACGTCGCGAGGATTCGCGATGAACCGGCTCGACGGTCTTGGCGCGCCGCGTGATAGGCTCTCGCTCCAAGCGGGCACGGGGCGCCCGACCGCAGCAGGCCGCGACGGCTCGACGATGCCGGGACGGATGGAGCGCGGACGAACGACGCGATGACCGAAGGAGACGCACACGATCGAGAACCGAACACACCCACGCGCGCGGGCGGCGAGCTTGCGCGCATGCGGCGGCTGCTCGATCGCCCGCTGACGCAGGCCGACCTCGAGGAGAACACGGCGAACCTCGCGCTCGTCACCGACGAGTCGCGCGCGGGCGACGGCATGCTCGAGAGCGTGCTGGTGTTCCGGATCGGCGCCGAGAGGCTCGCCGTCCACGCGGATGAAGCGCACCGCGTGGTGCCGCTCTCGCCGGTGCGTCGCGTCCCGCATCGAACGGGCGACGTCTTCGCGGGACTTGCGAACATCGGTGGAGAGCTCACCCTCGTTGGAAATCTCGGTGCCGCGCTCGGGATCGCGCCAGGCGCGAAGCCCACGCACTTCATCGTGATCGGAAACGCCGGCGCCCGCTGGGCGTTCGCAGCCGATGCGATCGAAGGGGTGCGGCGCGTGCGCGCGGGCGACCTCGTCCCGCCGCCGACGACGGTCCGGCACGCGGCCGATGGTTGCGCCCGCTGCCTGCTGCGCGAGACGCGCGACGCGGGCGGCGGCGACAATGCGCGCGAATCGCTCGTCACGGTGCTCGACGGCCTCAAGGCCTGCGCGATCCTCGCGAGGAGCATCGCATGAGCGACCTCGGCGGCTTCAGCCTGCACGAGCTCTTCAAGGGCGAGGCCGAGATGCATGCGGCCGCGCTCAGCGATGGTCTCGTGCGTCTCGAGGGAACGAGCGATCCGGCGACGGTCGAGCCCTTGATGCGCGCCGCGCACTCGATCAAGGGCGCGGCGCGCGTGATCGGACTCGACATCGCGGTGCGCCTCGCGCACGCGATGGAGGACTCGCTCGTCGCGATGCAGAAGGGGCGCGAGCCGATCGTCGCGGTCCGCATCGACCAGCTCCTGAAGGGCACCGATCTTCTTGCGGCGCTCGCGCGCGTCGAGGAGGCGGAGGTGCCTTCATGGAGCGCGGCGAACGACGCCGCGGTGAGCGCGATCGTGGAGGCGTTGCGTGCGGCGCCACCGACGGGCGCCGTTGCGCCGTCGTCCGCACCGGCATCTCCATCGGCATCCTCATCGGCATCTCCACCGGCCGCAGCGCCGCCGGATTCCGCATCCGTCGGCGCGGCCGCGCCTGGAATCACGGAGAACGCGCCGGACGCCAGTGGGGTCGAGCCGGAGGAGCAGGCGCCCTCCGACACGGCTTCTCCGGCGACGACCGTACCCGTCGCACCCGCCGCTGCGGCGCCGCCGGCGACGATCGCCTCCGCCGCGACGCCGGCGACACCGTCCTCGCGCGCGAGCGCCGTGCGCGTCAGCGCCGAGAAGCTCGACCGGCTGCTGCAGCTTGCGGGCGAGACGATGCTTGAATCGCGCAGACTCTCCGCGGTGCGCGCGGAGGCGACCGAGATCAAGCAGGATCTCGCTCGGCTCGAGGACGAGCTCGACCTCCTCCGCACCGAACTGCGTCGCGCAGGGCGCGACCCGGCGGCGATCGCGCCGGCGCGCGGAATCCTCGAGCGAAGCCGGGGACGCGTGCTGGCGCATCTCCTCACCGTCGAGGGCGCGATCCGCCGCGGCGAGGAGACGTCGACGCAGCTCTATCACGAGGTGCTCTCGAGCCGCATGCGGCCGTTCGCCGACGCGACGGGCGCGCTGCCCCGCACGGTGCGCGATCTCACGCGCGCGCTCGGCAAGGACGCCCGGCTCGAGGTGGTGGGTGAGTCGGTGCCGGTCGACCGCGACATCCTCGCGCGGCTCGACGCGCCGCTCAACCACATGCTGCGGAACGCGATCGACCACGGCATCGAGACGCCGGAGGAGCGCCGCGCGGCGGGCAAGCCGCCGCAGGCGACGCTGCGCGTCGAGGCGCGGCACCATGCGGGACAACTGCGGATCCGCGTGTCGGACGACGGTCGCGGCATCGATCTCGAGGCGCTGCGTGCGCGCATCGTGCGCAAGCAGCTCGCGTCGAGCGACATGGCCGCGGGGCTCGATTGCCAGGAGCTCCTCGAGTTCCTGTTCCTTCCCGGCTTCTCGACCGCGCAGAAGGTGACGGAGTACTCCGGCCGTGGCGTGGGCCTCGACGTGGTGCAGTCGACCGCGCGCGAGATCGGTGGCGTCGCACGCATCCACACCGAGCTCGGCAAGGGCACGGTGTTCGAACTCGAGCTGCCGATCACGCTGTCGGTGATCCGCGCGCTTCTTGTCGAAGTTTGTGGCGAGACCCTCGCGTTCCCGCTCGCGCGGATCGACCGCGTGGTGCAGCCCGAGCGCGACGCGATCGCGACGGTGGCGGGGCGCATGCAGTTCCTGCTCGACGACGTCAAGCTCGGATATGCCGACGCCGGTGCCGCGACATCGATCGGCATCGTCGAGGCGGGGCGCGTGCTCGCGCTCGGCGAGCCGCGTGCCGATGCGGCGCGCGCGAACATCGTCGTGCTCGGTTCGGGCGAGGAGCGCTACGGCTTCGCGGTCGATGCGCTTGTCGGCGAGGAGGACCTCGTGGTGCGCGCGCTCGACGCGCGACTCGGCAAGGTGCCGCATCTCTCGGCGGCGGCCGTCCGCGAGAGCGGCGAGCCCGTCCTCATCGTCGATACTGAGGACATCCTGCAGTCGGTGCGCATGGCGCTCAACGAGGGACGCATCCGCGGCGCCCGGCCTGCGCTCGACGATGGATCGCGGCGCGTGCTGCGCGCGCTGGTCGTCGATGACTCGGCGACGGTGCGCGAGGTCGAGCGGCAGCTGCTCGTGCGGATGGGATTCTCGGTCGAGACCGCGGTGGATGGGCTCGATGGATGGCACCAGCTGCGCGACGGCGCGTTCGATCTCGTCGTGAGCGACATCGACATGCCGCGGATGAACGGGATCGAGTTCGTGCGCACGCTGCGCGCCGATGGCCGCTTCGCGTCGCTCCCGGTGATCGTGGTGAGCTACAAGGATCGCGAGGAGGATCGCCTCGCCGGTCTCGAGGCGGGCGCGACGGCGTATCTCACGAAGGGCGCGTTCCAGGACAGCACGTTCGCCGACACCGTGCGCGATCTCGTGGATCCCTCGCGTGGTGCGGGAGGCCGCGCATGACCGCCCCGGGCGCTCCGTCCATGCGGGTTGCGATCGTGAACGACCTCGCCGTCGCCTGCGAGGCCCTGCGGCGCGTGGTCGCGAGCGACCCTTCGCTCTCGGTCGCGTGGATCGCGCGCGACGGAGCCGAGGCGATCGAGCGCGCGGCGCGCGATCGGCCGGACGTCGTCCTGATGGATCTCATCATGCCGCGCGTCGACGGGGTCGAGGCGACGCGCGGGATCATGCGGGCGTCGCCGTGTCCGATCCTCGTGGTCACCGCGACGGTGACCGGGAACGCGGGGCTCGTCTACGAGGCGCTTGGCGCCGGTGCGCTCGACGCCGTGAACACGCCCACGATCGGAGCGGGCGGGTCGGTTGCAGGAGGCGCGGAGCTTCTCCGTCGCATCCATCTCGTGGCGCGCATGTCCGCGGCCCGCGCGCGGCCG
The DNA here is from genome assembly GCA_021297795.1 of Planctomycetaceae bacterium. GTDB lineage: Bacteria > Planctomycetota > Phycisphaerae > Phycisphaerales > SM1A02 > QWPT01. The sequence goes on along the minus strand of JAJTGL010000080.1, from coordinate 10,371 downwards.
ACGACGGCGGGATCCACGACTGCCGCGACCAAGGCGCCCATGACGGCGGTCATGTCGGCGGCTCGTCCGTCGGTCACGGCCTCGACTCCGAACGCCACCGCGACCTCGGCCGTGCCGCTGATCGTCGCGATCGGCGCGTCGACCGGCGGGCCGCGCGCGGTCGCCGATCTCCTCCGGTCGCTTCCGAAGGACCTGCGCGCGGCGTATCTCGTCGTACAGCACGTGTCGGTCGAGTTCGTCGAGGGTTACGCGCAGTGGTTGGCCGCGGAGACGGGCCGCAAGGTGGCGCTCGCGCGCGCCGGTGGAGTTCCGCGCGAGGGAGAGGTGCTCGTCGCGGGCGAGGATCGTCATCTCGCGCTCACGCGGACGGGGCTCCTCGAGTATCGCGACGAACCGAAGGATCACGTGCATCGTCCGGCGGTCGATGAGCTCTTCGCCTCGCTCGTCGCGTATCCGCGGGCAGGTGTCGCGGTGCTTCTCACCGGCATGGGACGCGACGGCGCCGACGGCATGCTCGCGCTCCGCCGCGCGGGCTGGCACACGATCGCACAGGACGAGGCGACCAGCGTGGTGTGGGGCATGCCCGGCGCCGCGCATCGTGCGGGTGCGGCGGTGGAGACGCTCGCGATCGGCGCGATCGGCGAGGCGATCGCGCGCGTGGCGCGTCGCGCGGGTGCGGGGCCGAGCTGAGGAGAACCCATGGATGAAATGCAGACCATCGACCGCGTGCTGCTCGTCGACGACCAGGCGATCGTCGGCGAAGCCGTTCGACGCATGATCGCGGCGCAGGGTGCGTGCGAGTACCGGGCCGTGAGCGATCCGACGAAGGCGATCGAGGTCGCGCAGGAGTTCCGGCCGACCGTGATCCTGCAGGACATCGAGATGCCCGGCATGAACGGGCTCGATCTCGTGCTTCGCTACCGGGAGCACGAGGCGACGCGCGAGGTCCCCGTGATCATGCTCACCGGCAAGGAGGATCCTGCGGTGAAGGCCGACGCCTTCGCGCGCGGCGCGAGCGACTACCTCGTGAAGCTGCCGCATCCAGTCGAGCTCGTCGCGCGCATCCGCCATCATTCACACGGCTATCGCATGCAGCTCGAGCGCAATGCGGCGTATTCAGCGCTTGCCGCGAGCGAGGCGCACATGAAGTCGGAGATCAACCGTGCGGCCGCGTACGTGCGGTCGCTGCTCGATCCACCGATGGACGGCTCGGTGCGCGCCGACTGGCGCTTCGTTCCGTGCGAGGCGCTCGGTGGCGACGTGTTCGGCTATCACTGGATCGACGACAACCATCTCGCGATGTACGTGATCGACGTGAGCGGGCACGGTGTCGGTCCGGCGCTGATGGGTGTGTCGGCGATGAACCTCATCAAGAGCGGGTCGCTCGAGCGCGACCAGGTGCTCGATCCGACGCGCACGCTGCAGGCGTTGAACGCGGCGTTTCCGATGGCGCGCCACGACGGCATGTACTTCACCGTGTGGTACGGCGTGTACAACCGCGCGACGCGCGAACTCGCGTGGTCGGGCGGCGGGCATCCGCCGTCGTTCCTGCTGCGCGCGGGTGCGCTGCGCAGGCTTGAATCGACCACGTTCATGATCGGGATCGTCGACGAGTACGACGCGCCGACCGAGCGCACGACGCTCGAGCCCGGCGACCGGCTCTATCTCTTCTCGGACGGAGTGTTCGAACTGCACCTCGCCGGCGGCGGCATCTGGGGCCTCGAGAACCTCGAGTCGTTCCTGGCAGGCAGGTCCGCGGAAGGGGTTCTCGACGCCGTGGTCGCGGAAACCCGTCGCGTCGTTCTTGCGGGAAGGGGTCAGGCCGACCCCGGGCCGGGCGCGCCGGTCGCCTGGGACGACGACTTCTCGCTCATCGAGTTCCGCTTCGCCTGATCCGGCTCAACCGCGGGGCGCGCGCGTGCCGATCTTCCCGGTCCGGGCGGCGGCCTATCCTCTCCGCCCTTCCGGGGCACGCCGGTGCATGCACGCGCATGACCGGGCGATGGCCCCTGTGCCGTCCCAGTCATCGGTTTCTCGATCAGCGAAAGGCGCGTCGTCATGAAGAACGTTCTCATCATCGGAGCCGGCAAGATCGGCCGCATGGCCGCGCACTTCCTCGCGCACACGGGCGACTACAAGGTGCATGTCATCGACTCGCACGAGCCATCGTGGAAGGGTGCGATCGCCGGGCTGCCGAACGCGAGCGGTGCGACCGCCGACTTCGCGAACCAGGCCGATCTCGACGCCGCGATGAAGGGCCAGTGGGGCCTCATCTCGTGTGCGCCGTTCTTCTGCAATCCGCTGATCGCCGAGCGCGCGAAGTCGCATGGGGTCCACTACCTCGACCTCACCGAGGACGTGGCGGTGACGAAGAAGGTGATGGCGCTGGCGCAGGGCGCGTCGACCGCGTTCATCCCGCAGTGCGGCCTCGCGCCCGGCTACATCACGATCGCCGCGAACCACCTCGCGAAGCCGATGAGCGAGATCCACGAGCTGCGGTGCCGCGTGGGCGCGCTGCCGCGCAATCCGACCAACCAGCTCAAGTACAACATGACGTGGTCGACGAACGGCCTCGTCAACGAGTACTGCAATCCGTGCGAGGCGCTGGTCGACGGCAAGATGACCCTGCTGGCGCCGCTCGAGAACCTCGAGGAGTTCACGCTCGACGGCATCGAGTACGAGGCGTTCAATACGTCGGGCGGCCTCGGTTCGCTCGGCGAGTCGCTCGCGGGCCGCGCGCGCAACGTCAACTACAAGACGATCCGCTACCCCGGTCACTGCAAGTTGATCAAGTTCCTGCTGAACGACCTTGGATTCATCGATCACCGCCAGCAGCTCTGCGACGTGTTCGACCGTTCGATTCCCGCGACGGACGATGACGTCATCGTGATCCTCTGCGTCGCAATCGGCGTCGAGAACGGTCGGCTCGTCGAGAAGATCGACTCGCGCCGCGTTCCGGCGAAGAAGATCAACGGCAAGCACTGGACCGGCATCCAGATCACGACCGCCGCGGGCGTGTGCGCCGTACTCGACATGCTGCGGGACGGCGAGGTGCCGCAGAAGGGCTTCGTGCGGATGGAGGACGTGTCGTACGACGCGTTCATCCGGAACCGCTTCGGGCGCGAGTATGTGGTCTGAGCGCTCGCGACCGGCGGGCTGCTGAAGAGTCGGTTCGCGCGCTTTTCAGCGGTGCCGAGAGGCTGGCGGGTACGAGCGGGAACAAGCGGGTGCTTCCCCGGCACCGCTGCTGGTGGACGGAACCGGCTGTGCGGACGGCAGATGCAAGCACGCGTCGTGGTGCCGGGTCGCTGGCGGGTACGAGCGGGTTCAAGCGGGTCTCTGCGCGGCACGGTTTGAGCGCATCGCGCGCCCCGGCCCGAACGGCGCCCCCAACGGTGCCGAGAGGCTGGCGGGTACAAGCGGGTACAAGCGGGTACTTCCCCGGCACCGCTGCTGGTGGACGGAAGCGGTTGTGCGGACGGCAGATGCAAGCACGCGTCGTGGTGCCGGGTCGCTCGCGGGTACGAGCGGGTTCGAGCGGGTCTCTGCGCGGCACGGTTCGGGTGGCGTTGGCCGCACGCGCGGCCCCCGGGTCTTCAGAGCCCCTTCACACGCAGATTCCGGTACGCCACGCGATCACCATGGCCGCAGAACCCGATGTGCCCGGCGGTGCGCTTCAGTCCCTCGACCGCATTGCCGCTCACGGTCTTCCCGTCGGGCGCCACCTTGTCGAGATCGATGTCGACGATCACCACGCCGTTCAGCTCGACCTTGACCGTGCTCCCCTTCATCGTGATGGTCTCGTGGTTCCACTCGCCGACCGGGCGCAGGGCCGTCGCCGTCGCGGCAGCGATGCCGTAGATCGAGCCGTGGTACTGCCACTCCTTCAGCCCCTTGTACTGCTCGGCGGTGTTGTCGAGGATCTGGGATTCGAAGCCGACGTACGCCGGATCGCCCTTCGGCGGGCAGCGCAGCGCGATCCCGTTGTTCGCACCCGGAGTCAGCTGGAACTCGAAGCGGAACTCGAAGTCGCCGAACTGGTCCTTCGTGAACAGGTTCGATCCGCCCGGCTGGCAGACGATCGCGGCCGCCCCGCCGATCTCCTCGACCTTGTAACCCTTGGTATCGCCGATCCAGCCATCGAGGTCCTTGCCGTTGAAGAGGGCGACGAAGCCGTCTGACTTCTCCTTCTCTGCGTCGACCGCGACCGGCTTCGGCTCGATCACGGGCGGGGGAAGCGTTGCGGGTGCGCAGGCGGCGAGAAGGACGGCGACGACGGCGGCGGTGGCGATCTGCATGCGCGAAAGTGTACGGAAAGCGGGGTGCGCACGCGGTTCCCGCGCCGATACCATCGCCACCCTGGAGGCTCTTATGCTCGCAGCCCTGTCGGCATCGGTCGTTCTCTCGCTTCTCGCGCCCATGACGTCGGTTGAATCCGGCGAAGCCATGCAGCAGGGGCCATCCCAGCGCAAGGGCGGCGGGCAGAAGGCCGAGTCCCGCGAGTACGCCACGGGCCCCGAGGTGCCGGGCATCCGCCTCGAGCGCGTGCTTCCTGCACTTCCGCTCGTCCGTCCGATCCAGACGCTCCAGCGTCCGGGCGACCCGAAGAACCTCTACATCGTCGAGCAACCTGGACGCATCCTCATCGCGGATCCCTCGGATGCCTCGACGAAGGAGGCCAAGGTCTTCCTCGATATCCGCGAGCAGGTGAACGACCAGGGCAACGAGGAGGGCCTCTTGTCGGTGGCCTTCCACCCGCAGTGGCCTGAGAAGCGCGAACTCTACTGCTACTACACCGCCGCGAAGCCGCGCCGCTCGGTGCTCACGCGGTTCACCGTCGCTGCGGACGGCCTGAGCGCCGACCCGGCGAGCGAGGAGGTGATTCTCACGCAGACGCAGCCGTACCCGAACCACAACGGTGGCACCGCGCTCTTCGGTCCGGACGGGTTCCTCTATCTCTCGCTCGGCGACGGCGGCGCGGCCAACGACCCGCACCACTACGCGCAGAACATGAACACGCTCCTCGGCAAGGTGCTGCGCATCGACGTGAACAGGAAGGGCGACAACGGCGCGCCGTACGCGGTGCCCGCCGACAATCCGTTCGTGGGGCAGGAGGGCGCGAAGCCCGAGATCTGGGCGACGGGCACGCGCAACATCTGGCGCATGTCGTTCGATCGGAAGACTGGCCAGCTGTGGGCCGGCGACGTCGGGCAGAACATCTGGGAGGAGATCGACATCATCGAGAAGGGCGGCAACTACGGCTGGAATGCACGCGAGGGCTTCCATGATTTCGCCGGAGGAAAGGGAACGCCGCCGTACATCGAGCCGATCGTCGAGTACCACCACCGCGAGGGCGTGTCGGTGACCGGCGGCGTCGTCTACCGCGGCGCGGCGATCCCCAACCTCGACGGCGTCTACGTCTACGCCGACTTCCAGTACGGCACGGTGTGGGGAATCCGCATGATCGATGGCGTGCCCACGAAGCCGGCGGTCATCACGCGCGCGCGCGGCGAACTCATCTCGAGCATCGACGCGATGCTCGACGGCTCGATGGTGTTCTCGACCTTCAACAACGGGCAGGAGCGCGGCAATCCCGGCTCGATCTGGCGTGCCGTCGCGGCGCAGTGATGCGCAGGCGCCGGCGGGTTCGACAGCCGGTTCGACAGCGGGCACGACATCGAGAACGACGGCGATCCACCGAGGAAACGCATGGGCCGACCACTCCGCTACCAGACCGCCGGTGAATCGCACGGCCCCGCGCTCGTCGCGATCGTCGATGGACTTCCGAGCGATCTCGAGGTCGATGCGGCGCGCGTGAACGCGGAACTCGCGCGTCGGCAGGGCGGCTACGGCCGCGGCGCGCGGCAGAAGATCGAGACCGATGTCGCCGAGTTTCTCGGCGGATTGCGACAGGGGAGGACCATCGGCTCTCCCGTCGCGCTGCGTGTCGCGAACAAGGACAACCGCCTCGACGACCCTGCGAAGACTCCGCCCGTCACGCGCCCACGTCCGGGCCATGCCGATCTTGCGGGCAGCCTGAAGTACCTCGTGCCCGATTGCCGCGGCACGCTCGAGCGTGCGAGTGCGCGCGAGACCGCTGCGCGCGTCGCGGCCGGCGCAGTCGCGCGCAGCGTGCTCGATGCCTTCGGGATCCGCGTGTTCGGCTTCGTGCGCGGCGCATGCGACGCATGGTGTTCTCCCGACGTCCGGGCTGAGACGCTCGATGCACTCGTGGTGGCGCGCGACGCGAGCGAGGTCTACTGCCCGGACCCTGCGACCGATGCAAGGCTCGTCGAGCTGATCCACCGCGCGAAGACCGAGAAGGACACCGTCGGCGGCTGGTGCGAGGTGCACGTCCTCGGATGCCCGCCGGGACTCGGGTCGTGCATGAACTGGGACGACCGACTCGACGCGCGCCTCGCGTTCGCGGTGATGGGCATCCAAGCCTTCAAGGCGGTCGAGATCGGGCTCGGTCGCGAGTGCGGCGCGCGATTCGGGAGCGCGGTGCACGATCCGATCGTCTACGACGCCTCGCGCAAGGACACCACGAGCCTCGGCTACGAGCGGCCCTCGAACAACGCCGGCGGGCTCGAGGGCGGCATGACGAACGGCATGCCGATCGTCGTCCGCGGCACGATGAAGCCGATCTCGACGCTGCTGCGCGGGATGCCGAGCGTCGAGTTCGGTTCGCACGAGCCGGTCCAGAGCGCCTACGAGCGCAGCGATGTCAGCGCGGTCGCGGCGGCGAGCGTCGTGATGGAGAATGCCGTCGCATTCGAGGTGGCGCGGGCGTTCCTCGACAAGTTCGCCGGCGACTCGATGCGCGAGGTCCGCGGGGCGTACGAGGGGTACCTCGCCGCCGCGCGCACCATCTAGGCGCCTCCCGGTCCCCGGTTCCACGCCGAAAGGACCGCAGCCCTCCGCGCGTTTCCGTTAGCATCGCATGCGCACCATGTCTCCCTCCCTCGGCCCCACGCTTGAGATGAAGCCCTCCGCGCCGTCGTCCCCCCGCACGCCCGCCTACTGGGAAACCGCCTCGCCCGCCGAGAAGATCCCCACCCGCGTCATCGAGCGCGCGAAGGATGTCTCGACGACCGTCGCGCGCGAGATCGCCGATCTCATCCGCGAGAAGGCGCGTGCCGGCGAGAAGTGCGTGCTCGGCCTCGCGACCGGTTCCACGCCGACCGGCGTCTACGACGAGCTCGTCCGCCTCCATCGCGAGGAGGGACTGTCGTTCAAGAACGTCGTCACCTTCAACCTCGACGAGTACTGGCCGATGCAGCCGGCCGACCTGCAGAGCTACCACCGCTTCATGCGGGAGCATCTCTTCGACCGCGTCGACATCGACCCCGCGCACACGCATATCCCCGACGGCCTCGCCGCCGAGGACGACGTGCGCGCCATGTGCGAGCGGTACGAGCGCGAGATCAAGGCCGCGGGCGGTATCGATCTCCAGATCCTCGGCATCGGCCGCACCGGCCACATCGGCTTCAACGAGCCGGGCTCGTCGCGCACGAGCCGCACGCGCCTCATCACGCTCGACCGCGTCACCCGCAAGGACGCCGCGAGCGACTTCTTCGGCGAGGAAAACGTCCCGACGCGCGCCGTCACGATGGGCGTCGGCACGATCCTCGAGGCGAAGCGCGTGGTGATGATCGCCTTCGGCGAGGGCAAGGCGCCCGTCGTCGCACGCGCGATCGAGGGCGCGGTGACGAACTCGATCGCGGCGAGTTTCCTCCAGGAGCACGCGAACGCGCAGGTCTATCTCGACCTCGCCGCCGCCGCCGAACTCGAGCGCTGCAAGGCGCCGTGGGCGAGCGCGAATCACGACCTCGTGTGGGATGACGCGCTCACGCGAAAGGCCGTCATCTGGCTTGCGCGCACCACGGGAAAGGCGATCCTCAAGCTGACCGCCGAGGACTACAACGAGCATCACCTCCAGGATCTGCTCGCCGGCCGCGGCAACCGAAGCGCGTCCTCATCTTCTCGCCGCACCCGGACGACGACGTCATCTCGATGGGCGGCACGTTCATCCGCCTCGTCGATCAGGGCCATGAGGTGCACGTGGCGTACCAGACCTCGGGCAACATCGCGGTCTTCGACGCCGAAGCGCTTCGCTTCCTCGACTTCGCGAGCGACTTCAACGGCATGTTCGGCTTCGAGGGTGCGAAGACCGAGCGCATGGAGCACGACATCGCGCGCAAGCTCCGCGCAAAGCGCCCGGGCGAGGTCGACGCGCCCGAGGTGCAGCGGCTGAAGGGTCTGATCCGCCGTGGCGAGGCGAAGGCGGCGGGCATCTACTGCGGCGTCCCCGAGGATCGCCTGCACTTCCTCGATATGCCGTTCTACGAGACGGGCCGCGTGCGCAAGAAGCCGCTCGGCGCCGCCGACATCGACATCGTGAAGGCGCTCCTGCGCAGCGTGAAGCCGCATCAGGTCTACGCGGCTGGCGACCTCAGCGATCCGCATGGCACGCACCGCGTGTGCCTCGCGGCGATCTTCCGCGCGCTCGGCGAGTGCGCGCAGGACGACTGGGCGAAGCAGTGCACGACGTGGCTCTACCGCGGCGCGTGGCAGGAGTGGGACGTCGAGCAGACCGAGATGGCCGTGCCGCTTTCGCCCGACGAGGTGGCGCGCAAGCGCACCGCGATCTTCAAGCACCAGTCGCAGAAGGATCGTGCGCTCTTCCCGGGCGCCGACGAACGCGAGTTCTGGGAGCGCGCCGAGCAGCGCAACGCGAACACGGCGAAGCTCTACGACTCCCTCGGTCTCGCGGAGTATGCGGCGATCGAGGCGTTCGTCCGCTGGGATGGCCGGCCGCTCGACTGACGACCGCGCCGGAAGGCGCGCGTCGCGAGGAACTCGATGCCACAGGGCACGACGCAACCTTCCGGAACGATCTTCGATGCCACAGGCATCGCGCGACCCTTCGCGCCGTTCACGCACGCGCCTGCGCCCGATCTTGACGAGCCCGGGACCCGCGCCGCGTACGCGGCGATCGCGCGTCGCACGCGGCGCGACGGTGCGACCAACGCACATGTCCCGCTCGATTCCACCGTACGACGCAGCGATTTCCTCGTGCGTCGTGGGTCGTATCTCGCCGCGACCGTCACGGGTGCGGCGACGATCGGCCTCATCCTCCTCGGCTTTGCGATGACCGCCGGACTCGGCGGTCGTCCCGGCGGCGGCCCGCTCGAACCGCTCCTCATGTTCACGCCGCTCGGAGTCGCCATCGCCGCGTTCACGGCATGGTGGCACTTCCTCGTCTATCGCCGGCGCGTGGACGCCGCCACGACACCGCTCCTCGAACTCGGGCTCTGCGCGTCGTGCGGTCAGGCGCTGCGCGGCGCGTCGATCGTCGAAAGTGCCGACACGGGTCTTGGCGAGCATGCGGGAACGCCGCTCTGCGCGTGCGCCGAGTGCGGGACGCGCTGGCCGATCGGCGCATCGCAGGCGCCATTCAAGCCCGACGGAACGTCGCTTGGCACGGCGTTCCCGACGGTCGAGGGCGCCGCCCGTTGGCGAAGCCGACGCGCACTCGCCCGTGCGCTGCGCGCGATGCCCGAGGACTTCGCCGTCGATGCCGCGGGCCTGGAGCGCTATGTCGCCACGGGCGCCGGAGCGCGCGCAGGTTCCGGCACGATCGCGGTCGACCTCGCTGCCGACGGTGCGCGCGTGGCGCTCTACTCCATTCCCGCGTTCATCGGGGTCTGCGCCGTCCTTGTCCTCTTCGGCGTGCTCGTGATGGTCCTGCAGATTGCCGGCGCGCTCGGCGGAAGCTCGCGGTCGGTACTCAACTTCATCGAGTTGGCAGCAGTCATCTACATCGCGGTCGCCGGCTTCGACACGTCGCGCCGCCGGTCGCGTGCACGGCGGGTGCGCAAGGCCGTGCGCGCCGCGCTCGCGGCAGAGACATGCCCGACCTGTTCGAACGGGCTCGTGCGCGTGCCCGGGACCACGCTTTACGAACCGTGCTCTTGCTGTGGATCGACCTGGCGGCGAACATGACGCCATGACGATCCTCGCAGGAACACTCGCGCTCGCGCTTCTCACGAACACCGCGTCGCAGGATGCGCGCACGGCATCGACCGCCGAGCCTGCGTTCGTGAAGCAGACGCTCTCGAAGGACTTCGTCGCCGAGGGCTGCTGCGTCGCCGACTTCGACCGCGACGGGCATCGCGATGTCTCCGCAGGACGCTTCATCTGGTTCGGACCCGACTTCGCGACGCGCATCGCCTTCGCACCCGTGCGGCTCGATGCGAGCGGCGCGCCGCGCGAGCCATACCGCGCCGACACAGGCTACTCCGACTACTTCGAGCAGTTCGCCCACGACTTCACGGGCGATGGCTGGAGCGACATCCTCGTGTACGC
>JAJTGL010000079.1 GCA_021297795.1 Planctomycetaceae bacterium | reverse complement strand
GTAGTGCTCGTCCGCCACCGTCGCCTCGCGGAGGTGCCACATGCGGCCGACCTCCACAAGCGCGGGCGCGATCACCGTCTCGTAGACCTCGGCGACCGTCCGGCCATCGCGCACTGCGTCGATGAGCACCTCGACGGCCTTCGACTGCTTCCGCTCGAGCATGTGCATCAGGTAGAGCCGCGCACGGGTGCCGTCGAAGCGGGGATCGTCGAGCGAACTCTCGGTGACGGTCGGCAGCTCGGGCGCGCGTTCGAGCGAGGCGATCGCCTCCGAGATGAAGCGTCCGGCGCGCGAGGCGACCTGCGTGGGCAGCTCCGCGCGCACGGTCTCCTCGAGCGCCTTCAGGCTCTCGACGAGGTCGTTCGGCTCCATCTCGCGGGCGAGGAACGCCGCGCGCGCCCACTGCACGCTGTCGATGAAGATCACCGCGCGGTCGGCGGCGATCGCCTCGGCGAGATACTGGAGGCGGTTCGACATCTCGCCCTTCCAGAGCGCCCGTGCCTGGTCGCCGTAGCGCGCCTCGAGGCCGGAGTTCCGCTCGAAGAGGAGACCGATCGACCACTCCGCGAGCGCGCGACTCACGCCGTCGATGGTTTCAGCGAACTGCCGGTCGAGTGGAAGCATGGGAGGAACGCGACGGAACCGAACGCGGGGAAAACGGACGTCGCCCGCAGCTCCTGCGGGCGGGGTCAGTTCGGGAAATCCACCGGGCGGATTCGCCGGAACCGTCCGGCATCATCGCGATTTTCCGAGGGCCCGCTCGGCCAGGCTGCCCGAGGGCCTCCCGGTCAGCTGCGCGTGCTTCAGGAGGTACTTGATGGTCACGATCATGACCGTCGCGTGCGACCATGTGAGCGGGCTGACCGACATCGGCGCGCCCGTGTAGGGGTCGAACTGCTCGGCGAGAACGCCCGACGGATAGGCCCGGTCGGCGGTCCAGTGGAGATAGGGGAGCGCCAGTTCGAGCTGCTCCACGGTCTCGGCGCAGTCGATCAGCCACTGCGCCACCCACAAGGTGCAGATAACCCACGGGTTGCCCGGCACGTCCTTCAGGTTCGAGTGCTCGACCCGGTGGTAGTAGTCGTTCTCGTAGCGGGCGATGCCGCCGATGTGGGTCTTCACCCAGAGACGCTCGCGCACGGCCTCCATCATCGCCATCACCTTGGGGTCGCGCGCATCGAGCGCACCGAACGCGAACAGTGCGTACGCGCTCGAGTCGATGGTCATGTCGAGCCGGTAGGTGCCGTCCGAGAGCGGCGTCGCCATGCGCGCGAAGCGCCCGCGCTCCGGCTCCCACATGTGTCGGATCATCGCGCCGCGCATGCGTTCGGCGCCCTCGTTGAACTCGCTCGCGCGGTCGTACGCGCCCATGTCCTGCGCGAAGCTCGCCGCGGCCTTCAGTGCGCCGATCGTCGACGCGACGGTGAAGAGGTGCACACCGCGCCGCTCTTCCCAGAGATCCCAGGAGGGCAGTGGCAGCCCGTTGTGGTCGCGGTAGCGCAGGATCCAGTTCGCCGGCTCGACGACCAGCGTGTTGTAGGTCGTCTTGATGAACTCGACGTCGCGGAAGACCTGGAAGTGGCGTCGCAGCGCCCAGATGACGAGAGCGGTCTCGTCCTGCTGGATCGGCAGCACGCGCTCGCCGTCGAGGACCGACGGGTGCCAGCTCGACGCCAGCGTTCCCGTCGGGTTGTACTTGTGGAGGAAGTAGCCGTCCTTCGTGATCACCCGCTCGCAGAAGCGGAAGAAGTTCCGCGAGATCTCGCCGTGTCCGGCGAGGACGAGCGCATGCGACACGAGCGCGCCGTCGCGCGGCCACATGTACGAGTACGTGTCGCCCGCGAAGTGCGTGATGTCGTAGTCGTTCGCGGCGATGATCGCGCCGCCGTTGTCGATCTGCGTGCGGCAGATCACCTGGCTCCGCACGAACATGTCGCGCAGGCGCTCGGGCAGCGGCGAGAGATCGAGCGGCTCCTTCAGTGCCCAGAGCCGCCAGTACGCCTCGGTGCGGTCCATCATCCGCTGCGGCGTCTTCATGCGCACCTTGTCGTTGAGCGCGATGACCTGCTCGTGCGTGCGGCCGGCGGCGAGCCAGCAGTGCATCGAACCGGAGCCCCACGGCGAGAGCGCGATGCCGAAGCCGATCGTCGAGTCGACCGATCCCTGCGCGATCGAGTGCCGCGACAGGAGGCCGTCCTCCGCATCGCGCCACGTGCCCTCGGCGTCGCCGATCCGCTTGGCGCCGGTCGCCCAGTGGTCGACGCCGAAGCGTCCCGACGAGCAACCGTTGAGGAGGAAGTAGACGTTGTCCTTGTAGTGGACGAGCCCGCCGGTCTGCGGGTCGAACATGACCGTGTCGCCGACCGGTGACTCGTTCACGCTGATGTCGTGATGGAAGAAGATGCGCACGTCGCGCGGCTTGCCGAGGATGTCGGTGACGACCACGCGTCGGAAGTAGACCGGGCTCCAGTAGTCGACGGCGTCGTTGCAGATCAGTTCCAGTCCGAGGCGCTCGTGTCGAAGACGCACCTCGGTCACCATCGTGTCGGGCTTGTAGCGGAGGTCGCGCGTCCAGCCCGGCGCATCGATCCACGCGAACTGTCCGTCGGCCCACACGCCGAAGCGCTGCAGGTGCCCACCGGTGTGGTTCGGCTGGCCGACGTGCGGCCAGTAGAGATCGCGCATCCGATAGGAGTCGTCGAAGGCGACGAGCATTTCGCCGTTTCCGACGGGGATGTTGCGTGGCATGGCGGGACCTTACTCTCGACGCTGCGAGGCAGCGGGGGGACTCATTGGGAAGTCTTGGGGACTCTCGGGGACGACCTTGGACGACAGTGGACGACTCGGGACGGGGCGCGGGGAACGATCCCCGCCTCGATCAGTCGCCTCGATCAGCCGCCGAGCGCGGCGACGCGCTCGCCGACCGCACCGACCTGCGTCATGCGGATGCCGAAGTTCTCGCCGACCTTCACCGCACGGCCTGTGCCGATCCGGCTGTTGTTGACGAGCACATCGAGCTCCTCCTCGATCTGCTTCGGGAGTTCGATGATCGAGCCATGGGTGAGGGCCGTCACCTCGGAAAGCGGCATGCGGCGTTCCGCGATCTGGACGATCAGCGGAACCTCGAGCCGGAGGATGCGGGCAAGGTCGTTCGGCATAGGGCCTTTATCGGCCAACCGGACGGGGTGCCTTTGGCGCCATCCGTGGCGTGGGGAGAATCCGCGAGAAGGCCTCCGCCGTTCGGCCGGAACAGCGGAAATCCCGGCGGCCGAACCCCCGGATTCCGATGGCGACCATCCCCAGCCGGGCGCCCCGGGAGGCGATTCGAGGAACATCGGACGCGCGCATCGACCGGTCGCGGGTGCTCGCGGAGCCCGCGGGTGGACCGGCGCAGGCTCAGGCGAACCGCTTGAAGACCAGGCTGACGTTGTGGCCGCCGAAGCCGAACGTGTTGTTCAGGGCCACGTTGACACGGGCTTCCTGGGCAACGTTCGGGACGAAGTTCAGGTCGAAACCCTCGTCGGCATGATCGAGGTTGATCGTCGGGGCAAGGATGCCCTCGTGGATCGCCATGAGCGTGGGGATCGTCTCGATGCCACCCGCCGCGCCGAGCGCGTGACCGGTCATCGACTTGGTCGAGCTCATCGCCACCTTGTACGCGTGGTCGCCGAAGAGGCGCTTCACCGCGCCGACCTCGGCCTTGTCGCCGAGCGGCGTCGAGGTGCCGTGGGCGTTGATGTAGCCGACGTCACCCACGGAGAGGCCCGCGTCGCGGAGCGCCGTCTCCATCGCCTTGTAGGCACCCGAGCCCTGCTCGTCGGGTGCGGCGATGTGATAGGCGTCGCCCGTCGCGCCATAGCCTGCGAGTTCGGCGTAGATCCGCGCGCCGCGCTTCTTCGCGTGCTCGAGCTCCTCGAGGACGACGATCGCAGCGCCCTCGGAGAGGACGAAGCCGTCGCGGTCCTTGTCGAACGGACGCGAGGCTCTCGCGGGATCATCGTTGCGGGTCGAGAGTGCCTTCATCGATGCAAACGCCGACAGCGTGAGCGGCGTGATCGCCGCCTCGCTGCCGCCCGCGACCATCACGTCGCAGTCGCCGCGCTGGATCGCCTGCATCGCCATGCCCATCGCGTGGCCGCTCGACGCACACGCGGAGGCAACCGCGGTGCTCGGGCCACGCAGGTTGAACTGGATCGACACGTTGCCGGGCGCTGCATTCACCATGAGGCGCGGCACGACGAACGGGCTCACGCGTCGCGGGCCGGTCTGGAGCAGCTTCGAGTGCCCCTCCTCCATGGTGAGGACGCCGCCGATGCCGGATCCGATGATCGTGCCGTTCCGGTAGGGATCGGCCGCGTTCTTGAGATCAAGCCCCGAGTCCTGCACGGCCTCGTGGGCCGCGACCATCGCGAAGAGCGCGACGCGATCGATGCGCTTCTGCTCGCGGCCGTCGACGACGTGCGAGGGATCGAAGTCGTGGATCTCGCCCGCGAAACGGACGGTCCAGTCCTCGTTCTGCGGGAAACTGCGCAGCGGCGAGATGCCCGACCTTCCGGCCTTCATCCCGTCCCACGTGGCCTTGGCGGAGGTGCCGAGATTCGACACTGCGCCGATGCCCGTGACGACGACCCTGCGGAGCGTGATGGTGCGCATCTGGTTCGTTCCTCGTTCCTGCCGCGAGGTGCGTGCCGGGCTAGCGACTTCCCGCCAGGGTTCGCTGGATGAACTCGATCGCGTCCGACACCCGCGTGAGCTTGCTCGCCGACTCGTCCGTGATCGAGATCTCGAAGCGGTCCTCGAACTCCATCATGAGCTCGGCCTTGTCGAGGCTGTCGCAGATCTTGTCGAACTCGCTTTCGCGCGTGACCTCGGACTTGGCAACGCCAAGCTGGTCCGCGATGGTCTCGATGACCTTCGTTTCGATCTCGGATTCGGAAAGGGGGCCGGACATGGTTGCGGAAGCACTCCGGTCGGCATGCGTGCGCGAGCGTCGGTAAACCGCCTCGTCACGCAGCCGAACGCATCGGCAGCGAATTCAACTCCTGGACGTCAACTCCCGAGCCTCGGCGTATGACCGCGGCTCGCGCACTCGGCGGATGCCTCAGCTCTTGGCGCGATTCGCGTCCTTGATGAAGTCGATCGCCTGGCCCACGGTGTGGATCTTCTCGGCCTGCTCGTCCGGGATCTTCGTGCCGAACTGCTGCTCGAACTCCATGAGGAGCTCGACGATGTCGAGGCTGTCCGCATTGAGGTCGTTGGTGAAGCTGGTGTCGCGGGTGATCGAGTCGGGCTCGGCATCCGTGTGCTGGGCGACGATCTCGATGACCTTCTTCTCGATTTCAGCGTCGGTCACGTTCTACTCCTTGATGAGGGCCCTTGCAGGGCATGATGAGGTGCGTGGTTGACTGGCAGTCCTTCGCAAGCCGGGCCCGGAGTCCGCCGGCGTCCGTGGCACCGGGCGACTGCCACGGCTCACCTCGGCTGCGCTGCGGACCAGTCCGGCAGCGCCGGAGGGACACGGAAAGCGTTCCGTCGAAGACACCCGACGGGGGGCGGAATATAGCGGAATCGCGGGGGCCTTGCCGCCCGGGGCCATGTTGCGCAGGAACTGCGCGAATGGTCGTGCTGCCCCGAAACCAGCCCTGGGAGCGTCAGGCGGCCATGCCGCCGTCGACGACGATCGTCTGCGCCGTGAGGAAGCCCGCCTCGTCGCTGGTCGCGTAGGCGACCGCCGCGGCGATCTCCTCGGGCTTGCCGAACCGCCGGACGGGGATGTTCGGGAGGACGCTCGTCTTGACCGTGTCGCCGAGGATGTCGGTCATGTCGGTCTCGATGAAGCCCGGGGCGACCACGTTGGCGGTGATCCCCTTCGCGCCCATCTCCTTCGCGACCGTCTTGGTGAAGCCCACGAGCGCAGCCTTCGCCGCGGCGTAGTTCGCCTGACCCGGATTGCCGGACAGGCCCGAGACGCTGCCGATGTTGACGATGCGTCCGAACTTGCCCCGCATCATCGGGCGCAGCGCCGCGCGGCAGGCGATGAAGATCGAGCGCAGGTTCACGTTGAGCACCTCGTCCCACTGCTCGTCGGTCATGCGGAGGAGGAGCGTGTCGCGCGTGATGCCCGCGTTGTTCACGAGGATGTCGAGCCGGCCATGGGTCTCGGCCACGCCCTCGACCAGCGCCTGGACCGCGGCCGAGTCGGCGATGTCGCAGGGGCGGACCTCGCAGGAGCCGCCCGCGGCCTTGATCGCCGCATCGACGGCCGCGAGGCCGTCGGCGCTGCGCGCGACGAGGACGACGTGACGGCCGTCCCGTGCGAGGCGTTCCGCGATCGCGCGGCCGATGCCGCGACTGGCTCCCGTGACGATGGCGACGCGCTTGTCGATGACTCTTGCCTCCAGACGCCGCGGCATGCGGCGTGACGCCGCGAGTCTACCGAAAGCGACGCGGCGCGTGCGGCGAGAGACCCTCGCGATCAGACCGCGACGTGGCGTGGGGCCGCAGCATCGCGTGCATCGTTGTAGAGGACGGGCAAAAACAGCAGAGGCCATCCTGCGATGGCCTCTGCGGGCTGCTTACTGCTGGCCGAATCCCGGCGGCTTCGGCGCCTTGATCGGAGCGCCAGGCGCGCGCTTGCCCGGGGCGCCACCCGGCGAGGACGGCCCGACCGGTCCGGTCGGTGCGCCATCTCCGCCACCTTCGCTCGAGGCCGTCTCGATCTTGGTGAAGTCCTTCTGCGGGATCTCGAGCACGACATCGGGCTCGTCGGCCTTCGCCAGTTCGGCCTTCACGATCGCGTACCAGGCGGCGATGTGATCGTCTCCGCTGAGCTTGTTCATGATGTCCGGCGGCGAGGCGACCGAGTCGAACTCGGTGCTCGTCGAGCCGGCGCTGTAGGTCCAGAGCTGGGGCTCGAAGTCCTCGCCCACGTGGAAGACCGCGAGCGCGCAGCGGTCGCTGTCCTGGTTGCCGCAACGGACGTCGATGCGGGTGATCGACTCGGTCGACGACTTGAAGGCACCCGAGTCGACGATGCGGGTGAGCTCGGCCTGGTCGGCGCTCGAGAGCATCTCCTTGAGTCCCTCGGCGTTGCCGCGCGCGAAGGCGTCGTAGAACTTCAGGACCGCGATGCGCTCGACGTCGGTCTTGGGCGCTTGGTCCTCCGGGAGGTTGACGCGCTGATCGATGTCGTACTTCGCCATGAGATCGGCGATCGGGGTGACCGGCGGCGGCGGCGGAGCGGTCGGCTTCGGCGGCGGCGGCGGGGCGGTCACGACCGGCGGCGGCTCCTCGCCGCAGGCGACGAGCGCGGCCGAGGCGGCAAGCGCGGAGAGCGTGAGGATGAAGCGGTTACGGCGCATCATGGGGGATGACCTCGCAGGTCTTGTCGATTCGTCGCATCAGGCCCTTCAGCACGGAGCCGGGTGCGAGTTCATGGAAGGCGGTTCCGGTGCGGCTGCCGTCGGCGACCATCGCCTCGAGCAGATTCGCGCAGGACTGAGCCCATCGTACCGGGGAAACGAGCTGTTCCACCAGCAGCTTGCGGAGAAGTTCCGCATTCGAGGCATCATGCGGGCGAGCCGTGACATTCGACCAGACCTCGGCGGCGAGGGGCCGGATGTCGACCTTCGCCAGCGCTTCCGCCAGCTTCTCGGCCGCGGGGGCCATCAGCGGCGAGTGGAACGCGCCCGCGACCTGCAGTTTCGTGGCGCGGCAGATGCCGTCCGAGGCGGTCACCGCCCGGTCGCACGCGTCGATCGAGCCCGAGAGGACGATCTGGCCTGGGGCGTTGAAGTTGGCGGGGACGAGGCACTCGCCGGCCGGCCCCGCCGCGAGCGCGCGGGCGCAGACCTCGTTCGCCTGCGCCTCGTCGGCGCCGATCAGCGCGACCATGCCGCCACGCGACGCCTCGGCGGCCTGCTGCATGAGTTCGCCTCTACGCATCACAAGCCGGAGGCCGGTGGCGAAGTCGAACGCGCCCGCGAGGTGGAGCGCGGTGTACTCGCCGAGCGAGAGGCCGGCGACCGCGCGTAGTTTCGCCGCGCGCAGATCGTCGGGAAGCGCGTGGAAGCACGCGACCGCCGCGGTGTAGAGCGCGGGCTGCGAGATGTCGGTGCGGCTGAGGACATCGATCGGGCCGTTGAAGGCGAGGTCGGAGAGCGTGCGCCCGCCCACCGATGCCGATGCGGTGCTGCCGGCGAAGATGCGGTCGGCCTCCTCGACGACGGCCTTTGCCTTCGGGTTTGCCTCGCACCACGCGCGGGCCATGCCGACGGCCTGTGCGCCTTGACCTGGACAGAGAAGAACGATGCTGGACATGGCGGTTGGGGGGTGTCGGACGAATCCGACGGTGTTTGAAGGTGTTCGACGGTGTTCGAGGCTATTCGAGGGTGTTCGAGGGTCACGGTCGGCGGTCGGGGTCGTCGACCGGGGATCGGCGGTCGCTCTCCCGACGCAGCCGGACACGAGGGTTGCGTGCGGGCTGCGCGCGGCTCGGTCTCCGCGCTGCTTCAGGTGCTCCAGACGGAGCTCGCCCACGTCAGGCCGCCGCCGAAGGCGACCATCATGAAGGGCTTGCCCTTCGTGATCTTGCCGGCGCGCCACAGTTCGTCGAGGCACAGCGGCACGCTGCCCGCGCTCGAGTTTCCGTAGCGGTCGATGTTCACGTAGATCTTCGCGGGATCGATGCCGAGCTTCTCACGCGCGGCATCGATGATGCGCACGTTCGACTGGTGGCAGATCACCTGGCTGACGTCGTCGGGGGTGAGACCGGTCTTCGCGAACGCATCCTCGATGACCTCCTTGAACTTGGTCACGGCGAATCGGAAGACCTCCTTCCCGTTCATGCGGAGGTAGCCGAGGCGGATCGGGTTGTCGCGGTCGCACTCGGGGACGTCGGACTCGCGCTTGGGGATGTAGAGCGCGTTGCCGCCGATGCCGTCGGCGCCCATGTGCTGGTAGATGCAGCCCTTTGTGACGTCGGGATCGGCCTGGATGATCGCGCAGCCCGCAGCGTCGCCGAAGAGGATCGACACCGTGCGGTCGGTGTAGTCGAGGATCGAGCTCATCGCCTCGCTGCCGATGACGGCGACGGTGCGCGCGCGTCCGGCGCGGACCATCGTCTCGGCGACGTTGAGACCGTAGACGAAGCCGCTGCACGCGGCGACGAGGTCGAACGCGGCGGCATTGGTCGCGCCGACCGCGCCCGCGATGCGGCAGGCGACCGAGGGGCAGGTCATCTCCATCGTCACCGTCGCGACGATGACGAGGTCGAGGTCCGAGGCCTTGATGCCGGCGTTCTCGATCGCGCGCTCGAGCGCTGCCTGCGCGAGCGTGGAGCATCCCTGCGTGCGCAGGTCGAGGACGCGTCGCTCCTTGATCCCGGTGCGCTGCGTGATCCACTCGTCGCTCGTATCGAGCATCCGCGCGAAGTCGTCGTTGGTGAGGCGTCGCTCGGGCACCATCGATCCCGTGCCGAGGATCCGCACGCCGCACGCGCCTGCCGGTAGCGGCTGCTTCATGCGGTGGGCTCTTGGATCGTCTCGAGGCGGGTGTTGATGATGTCGTTGAGGCCCGTCAGCACGAACTGCCGTGCGCGAAGGATCGCGTTCATCATCGTGCGCGAGACGCTCGAGCCGTGCGAGATCAGGCACGTGCCGTTCACGCCGAGGAGTGGCGCGCCGCCGTACTCGTGGTAGTCGTGCTTCGCGTAGATCGCCTTGACCACGGGCTCGAGACGCACCGCGAGCTCGGGGTCGGTCTCGAGGACCTGCGCCGCGATCGCCTGGAAGAGGCCCTTCGAGAGACCCTCGGCGAGCTTGATCATCACGTTGCCGACGACGCCGTCGGTGATGACCACGTCGGCATCGCCGTCGAAGACGCCGCGTCCCTCGACGTAGCCGATGAAGTTGAGTCCCTCGGCGCCGCGCAGGAGGTCGCGTGCGACCTTCATGTCGCTCGTGCCCTTCTGTTCCTCGCCGCCGACGTTCATGAGCGCGACGCGGGGATTCTTGATGCCGAGGACGCCGCGGGCGTAGGCGTCGCCCATCACGCCGTATTGCGCGAGGTGGACGGGCTTCGGCTCGATGTTCGCGCCGACGTCGATGAGGACGATCGGTCCCGCGAACGTGGGGACGGTGACCGCGATGCCCGGACGGATCACGTTCGGGAGACGGCGCATGTACATCTGGCTCGCGGTGACGCACGCGCCAGTGTTTCCTGCGGAGATCCAGGCATCGCAGCGGTTCGGATGCTTCGGGCTCGCGTACTCGGCCGCGCGCGAGATCGAGCTGTCGCGCTTCGAGCGGACCGCCTCCACCGGCGGGTCGTCCATCTCGATGACCTCGCTGCAGTGGACGATCTCGATCCGTGCGCCCGGGCCGTTGCGTGCGATGCCTCGGTCCTTGATGGCGTCCTCGATGATGTCGCCCTTGCCGAAGAGGACGATCGTGTCCTCCGGCGGGAGCTTCGGCAGCGCAGCGAACGAGCCCTTCAGGATCTCGTCGGGAGCATTGTCGCCGCCCATCACATCGACACCGATACGCATGGAGAGTGTCCTCGGAGTTGACCCGGCGCTCGTTCTCCGTCGCCTGACGGAGCCGCGGGGTTGGACGCGTACTTTACGGGATTGAAACGAACGCGCGCCGCGAAGCGGCGCGCGACGGGAATTGTCGGGGACTCTGGGCGCGGGTTCGCCGAGGTGCGATCGGATCGCGACGCACGCTCGGCCGCGATCCACTCGAGATCACGGCGTCGCGCAGCGTCTGCGAACGAACGCGATCAGGCGGTCGGCTTGCTGGTCTTGATCTGCAGGCCGGGGCGGACGTAGCCGCACGACGAGCAGGCGGTGTGCGAGCGCTTCGCGGCGCCGCAGTTCGGGCAGAGCGTCGTGTGCGACGCCTTGATCGCCTGGTGGGCGCGACGGCGGCGGGTACGACCGGGGGAGCAGCGGAACGGAGGAACCATGTTGACCTTCTCTTCTGGACCTTCTCTTCGTGTACCTGTTCTACCTGCGTTGCACGCGACGAGGCCGCGCACGACGCATGACCCCCGGCAAGCGCAGGGGGAGGGACAGTCTAGGGAAACCCGCGTGTCTGTCAAGGTTGCGGGAGCATGCGCGGTCGCCCCGATCGCCGCGAGATGGCGGATAACCACGCGCGTTCGTAGCAGACGCGACGCGCGCCTCGCGCCGAACTTCACGGTAGGGTGCGCGCATGTCGAGCGGATTTGACGTCGAACTCTTCACCGATGGCGCGTGTTCGGGCAACCCAGGCCCCGGCGGATGGGGATTCGTGCTCCGCATCGCGGGCGTCGAGTCGGAGGGTTCGGGCGGCGAGCCGAGGACGACGAACAACCGCATGGAGCTCCTCGGTGCGATCGAGGGCCTGCGACGGCTGGACCGCCCGTCGACCGTGCGGCTCGTCAGCGATTCGCAGTACCTCGTCAAGGGCCTGAACGAGTGGATCGACGGTTGGAAGAAGCGGGGCTGGCGCCGGAAGGAGGGCCCGGTGCTCAATGTCGAGCTCTGGCAGGAGCTCGACCGGCTGCGTGCGATCCACCGCATCAAGGCAGAATGGGTGCGCGGGCACGTGGGACACCCGGAGAACGAGCGCTGCGACCGCCTCGCCGTCGCGGTTATCGACCAATTCCGTTGATGCGCGCGTTTTGCACGCCTTCCGTGGCCGGGCGCCCGGACACCTTGCATGCGGCGGTGGCGCTCGTTACGCTTGTCGATCCAACTTCCAGAGCCAAAGAGCCACCGCATGCCCACGATCAATCAGCTCGTCCGTAAGCCCCGCGTCGTCCAGGCCTCCAAGTCGAAGGTCAAGGACCTCGGCGCGTGCCCGCAGAAGCGCGGCGTGTGCCTGCAGGTCCGCACCGTCACCCCGAAGAAGCCGAATTCGGCGCTTCGCAAGGTCTGCCGCGTGCGTCTCACGAACGGCAAGGAAGTCACCGCCTACATCGGTGGCGAAGGCCACAACCTGCAGGAGCACTCGATCGTGCTCGTGCGCGGCGGCCGTGTGCGCGACCTTCCCGGCGTGCGCTACCACGTGGTCCGCGGCGCGCTCGACTGCCTCGGCGTCGACGGCCGCAAGAAGGGCCGCTCGCAGTACGGCGTGAAGA
>JAJTGL010000078.1 GCA_021297795.1 Planctomycetaceae bacterium | reverse complement strand
GCCATTGACGGCGGTCCAGGTGACGCGCACCTTGTCGGTGAAGGTGCCGTCGCTCGCGGCGACGTTGGTCGGGGCACCGGGCGCGCGCACGCCGTTGTCGGCGGCGCTGGTGCCGCCGGCGCCGAGGGCGCAGACGGACTGGACGGAGTAGGCGTAGAAGACCGCGATGGCGGCGGTGGTGTCGTCGAAGAGAAGCGCGGTCGCGGCGACCGAGCCGATCTCGACGGCGCTGCCACCCGGCTCGGTGCGGAAGACCTTGTACCCGGTGGCGCTTGGCGCCGCGGTCCAGGTGACGCGCACCTTGTCGTTGTAGGTGCCGTCGCTCGCGGCCACCGATCCCGGCGCCGTCGTGTTGCGCCAGCCGGTGTCGCTTGGGCTGAACGCTGTCGAGCCGGCGCTGTTCGTGGCCTTGACCGCATACTGGTAGGTCGTGGCCACCGCGGCGGTGGTGTCGGCGTATGCGAGTGTCGCGCCACCGGCGACGGTGCCGATCTGCGCGTACGCCGCCGCGCTTGGCAGCTTGCGCCACACCGTGTAGCCCGTTGCGCCGCTCACCGAGGTCCACTCGACCTGCACCTTGGAGGCGAAGGTTCCGTCGGAAGCCATCACCGCCGAGGGACCCGGCACGTTGCGCCAACCGGTGACAGCGGCGCTCGACGGCGAAAGACCGAGCGGGTGCACCGACTTCGCGGTGTACGTGTAGATCACGAGCGGATCCGCGGTCGTGTCGGTGAAGCCGGTCACCGCCTCGAGCGAGGCGAGGGGCTGCGCAGATCCTCCGGGTGCCGTCCGGAACAGTTCGTAACCCGTCGCACCTGCGATCGCGCTCCAGGTGAGCACCACGCCGGACTCGCTCGTACCTTGCGACGCGGCGAGCGCAGGGGCCGCGAGGTTGCGCCAGCCCGAGTTCTCATCGCTCGTGGCGCTGTCGACCGACGTCGTGGTCGTCTTCACGCTGTAGAGGTAGGTGGTGAGCGGCGTCGCGGTGGTGTCGTCATAGAACGTGGTGGTCCCGCCCGTCACCACGGCGATCTGTGCGGCCACGCCGCCCTCGATGCGGCGATAGATCCGGTAGCCCGTCGCTCCGTTGAGCGCGGTCCACGACACGCGTACCTTTGCGGCGTACGTGCCGTCGCTCGCCGCCACATCCGCCGGCGGCGCGGGCGCACGCACGCCGGTGTCTGACGTCGAGAAGCCGGTCGATCCGAGCACCGACACGGCCTTCACGGTGTAGGTGTAGGTTGTCGCGATCGCCGCCGTGGTGTCGTCGTAGGTCGTCTCGGTCTCGCCGCTCGTCTGCCCGAGCAGCACCGGTGTGCCCGTGCCGATGGCACGCCACACGCTGTATCCGACGGCGCCGGTGGAGGCGGTCCACGTCACGCGCACCTTGTCGGTGAACGTTCCGTCCGAAGCTGCGACCCCCGACGGTACGGCGACGTTGCGCCAACCGGTGTCGGAGAACTCGAAGCCGTCGCCGAGCGCGTTGATCGTGCGGACGAAGTAGGTGTATTCAACCAGCGGCGCCGCGGTCGTGTCGTCGTACGCCAGCGCGGCCTGCCCGAGTTGCGCGATCTGCTCGACCGAGCCGCCCGCGGACTGTCGGAGCACCTTGTAGCCCGTCGCGTTCGCGGCGGCGGTCCACGTCACGCGCACCTTGTTGCCGAACGTACCGTCCGACGCCGCGACGCTGCCCGGCGCGGTGTCGATCACGCCCACATCGACGCTGACCGAGTCGATCCACGTGTTCGCGCCGGTGGTGGTCGCGGGGCGATTGGCGAATCCACCGATAGCAAGCGCCACGGGGTAGCGCTGACCGCCGGTCCAGTTCACGAAGAAGAAGCCGTCGGGGTCGTTGTAGGAGTAGTTGCTGACGTAGAGGGTGTCCGACGCGGCGACATACTGGAGATACAGCGTCTCGGTGTACGTGAAGTCGAAGGCGTAGACGGGCGAGGAGGTCGCGGTGTAGAACTCGAACGGATAGCTCGCGTTCGCCGCCCACGGAGTGGCGATGTAGCTCGCGCCGCCGAACTGGTCGTACGCCACGTACTCGACGCGTCGGTTGAAGCCGCCGAACTGCGGCTCGATATAGATGGTGCCGACGTTGAAAAGCTTCGACTGCGTCGGGAAGCCGGTGGCGCTGAGCGGCGATCCCGGACGGAAGGTGCCGAAGCTCACGTATTCGGTGGACCCGAGCGCGCCGTTGGTGCGCGGCTGGCTGTGCAGCACCGCGCGTGCGGCCCAGTTCGAGGTGCAGCGGATCGACCAGCCCTTCGCGAGAAAGCCCGCGTAGTGCGCCGTGGTGAGGCCGGGGTTCGCGATCGTGGTCAGTTCGGCGTGGCTGTTTCGCTCGACCATCGTGACCGATGGCGAGGCCGAGACCGGCTGCCAGTAGGCGCTCACGATGCCGTCGGCGAAGTTGTCGGCGAACACCTGTGCGCTCGCGCGTGAGCCGAACGCGAGGACGAGCCCCATGATCAGCGCGCAGGCCGCCGAGACCGACCCGGTCGCTCCCCTCGCGGGACGGCGGGCGGGAAGGGAAGCGATCAACCCTCGGAACGAACGCAGGAAACGGCGCATCGGGGTAGTGTACAGCTCCGAATCCGCGTTCAAACTGAATCGTTCAGTTCCGCACGCGGCGACCGCCGATCGTCAGATCGACGTGCTTCGGCCGCGCTGGCTTCTCCGCCGCCTCGCCCGACGGGCAGCCCGGACAGGCCGTCTTCTTCGCGGACTTCCGGCGCGGAAGGAGGGGCCGGAGGATCGCGATGAGCGCTGCGGCCGCGAGGCCGGTGGCCACCCAGAACTGCCAGTCACCGGTCGGGATGCCGTTCATCCGAGCCCCGCGATCACGACCGCCTCGCGCGTGACGAAGGCGAGGAGGTACGCGACGCCCGACATCCACGCGAACTGGACGCCGGCCCACTTCCACGAACCCGTCTCGCGGCGCGTGACCGCGAGCGTGGGCAGGCATTGCAGCGCGAGCACGTAGAAGACCAGAAGGCCGGCGGTCGTCGCCGGGTCGAAGAGCGGTGAACCATCGGTCCGTGTGGCGGCGGAGAGTTCGTCGGCCACGCGCGCATCGTCGTCCGAATCGCCGCTTCCGACGAGGACGGTCATCGTGCTGCGGAAGACCTCGCGTGCGAGAAAGCTCGTGAGGACCGCGATCGTCAGTCGATCGTCGAGGCCAAGCGGCGCGAAGACCGGCTGCAGCGTGCTTCCGAGGCGCCCCGCGAAGGACTGCTCGTGCTGCGCACGCTGCGTGAGCACGTCCGCCTCCGCACGCAGCGCCTCGACTTCCTCGACGCGCGCCTCATCGAGCGGTACCGCATCGCTCGCCGATGCCTCGATCGCGACCGCGCGCGCCTCGAGCGCGATGGCCGCCTCGGGAGTCTCCGCCTTCGGGTAGGCGCTCATCCACCAGAGCACGATGCAGATCGCGAGGATCACCGTGCCCGCGTTCTTCAGGAAGACGAGCGCGCGGTCCCACGTGGTGAGGAGCGCCCCGCGCAGGTCGGGCAGGCGGTAGGGCGGAAGCTCGAGCACCATCGGACGACTCTTCCCCCGCAGCACCGTCTTCCGGAAGATCGCCGCCGTCGTGAGCGCCGCGATCGCGCCGAGCGCCGGAGTGTGGGAACAGGATGGTGACGAGCAGCACGTAGACGCCGACGCGCGCGGAGCAGCTCATGAACGGGGCGACGAGGATCGTCGCGAGACGGTCCTTCGGATCCGGGATCAACCGCGTCGACATGATGCCGGGCAGCGCGCAGGCATGGCTCGAGAGGAGCGGCACGAACGCCTGCCCGGGCAGGCCGAAGCGGCACATGATGCGATCCATCACGAACGCCGCGCGCGCGAGGTAGCCCGTGTCCTCGAGCAGTGCGAGCAGGAAGAACAGGAGGCAGATCTGCGGCAG
The DNA here is from genome assembly GCA_021297795.1 of Planctomycetaceae bacterium. Classification (GTDB taxonomy): domain Bacteria; phylum Planctomycetota; class Phycisphaerae; order Phycisphaerales; family SM1A02; genus QWPT01. The sequence goes on along the minus strand of JAJTGL010000078.1, from coordinate 22,546 downwards.
GAACACCACCGTGCCCGCGACGCCGCCGATCACGCCGTCGACGAGCAGGCTCGTGAGGTCGCCGGGAGGCAGTGTGGTCGCCAGCGACGAGCCGAGCCACGCGCAGGCGTCCTCGATGATCGTCATCGGGAGTTCGGCGAGGCGGTAGATCGCGAAGAAGACGAGTGCCATCGCGACGACGAAGACGAGCGCGCCGAGGATCGGATGCGTGAAGGCCGCGTCGAGCCGGTCGGTGAGCCGGTCGTCATCGCCGCCGATCGTGTTGGGTCCGCCCACGCTCGCCGCGACCGTCTCGTCGATCCAACTCGGTGCGAGGCACGCGGCGAGGATCCGTGGGCTCGGTTCGCACGCGGCCCGCACCGCGGCGATGAGCGGCTCGACGCCGATGCCCGCGCGGCCGTTGGCCTCGACGCACGGAACGCCAAGCGCGACCGCGAGCCTGCGCGCGTCGACCGACAGGCCCTTTGAGCGCGCGAGCGAACTCGGTCTCGATGCCGTCGTGGACGCAGGTGCCGACGCGTGCCTCGACGGTGGAGCCGGGGAAGTTCGCGGTCTTCGCGCGCACTCCGCACAGGCGATTGAAGAGCGAGGTCTTGCCGACGTTCGGGTTACCCACCATCGCAACGCGCGCGGGTGCCAGCAGTTCCGGTCGGGACGACCGGGGCGTGGCGGCGGAGTCGCGGTTCGACGGATCACTCATATCGGGTCGCTCGTTTGGACGGGTACCGTGAAGCCGACTCCGTGCAACTGGGTGGCGCGTGCGTCGGCGCTTGAGGTCGGGTGGCGGGGATCAGGCGGGTGAGGGGGGCGACGGCGGCGAACCCGGGGAGGCCGCGGAGGTCGCCGTCTTGCTCTCGGCCGCACCGTCCGCCGCGCAGTGCCCGGCGTCCGGGCAGTCGCAGGGACGGGTCATGATGCGCCGCGCGAGGTCGGGAGAGAGTCCGAGGCGGGTGGCGTCGACCTGGATGATGCAGGGGCCGCCGGAGCCAGCCCGGCAAACCGTGAAGGTGCACGATTCATCGAGGCCCATCGCCCGCAGGATGGCACGGTCGTCGTCGGACAGCGCTGCGTCCGCCACGACAGCCCGATCGCCGCGCTTCAACTGGGTGAGCGGCAGGCGGATCGGTTGGGCCTCGCGCGGGGGGCTGGGGGGGGTTGGTTCGGTCATTGTCGCGACCATCGGGGGGGCGGATGGTATTGCGACTCAGTCTCAACGGCAAGCCCGGCGGCGCCATCCCCCATCATTCCGCGGCGTCTCGTGCGGTCGCGAGAGGCGCGGTTCCTGCCCGCGTTCCTGCCTGTGTTCCCGCTTGCGCTCCCGCCGGCGTTCCGGCCGAGGTGTGGGAATCACGGCGTCGCCACCGGGATCTGCTCGCGCGATCGGCGTTCGGCGGCGATCCGACGCACGGTGGTGGATCGCTCACCGAGGAGCCCGATGGCTCGCCGTTCGAGCTCGAGCAGTCGCTCGCGATCGGCGAGGGCGTCGGGCTCGGCATCCTCCGCACGATCCCCGCGGGAGTTTCCGGCAGGGGTGAGACCGTCGCTCGCGCGGCTCGCGGCGCGCAGCCGGTCGTGGAGTTGCAGCGCGAACAGCTCCGCAAGGAGGCACTCGGAGGACTCTCCTCGGCCCGCCGCCCGCATCGATCCGATCCCGTCGGCGATGCGCCGTTCGATCGCGCGCCAACCATCCGGCTCGCCCGATCTCGCGGAGTGCTGCAGCGCCGACGTCGCGATCTCGCCGAGGATGTAGGGACGGAAGAGGGGATCCGCGCCGCGGGCGGCGAACTCCTCGACGATGCGCCCGATCGCATCGAGGAGCGCCTGGTCGCGAACGAGCGGGTCCGCGGTGGCGCCCGCATCGCTCGACGTCACCTGCGACTCGCGCACTGCAACGCGGCCGAGCAACTGGAGCGTTGCGGCGGCGAGCAGGCCGGCGTTCGAGTCGCGTCCGAGGAAGTGGCCTGCGCCGTCGATCGCCGCGGCGCGTGCCCGCGCGAGATCGCCGTCGGCGTCGCGTCGGAAGTAGAGGCCTGCGATGCCGCGGTTCCGCAGACGTTGCGGCGCACCGCTCAGTTCGCCGCACGACTCGAGATGTTCGATCGCGGCGCCGACGTCGCCAAGCCCCGACAGCGCGGCCGCCTTGAGGACGCGCGTGTTCATGACCGGTGCCGCCGCCTCGCGGTGCTCCTCGCGCAGTGCGATCGCGCGTGTGAGGTAGCCGAGCGCCTCGTCGTAGAGCCCGAGGTTGTTCGCGACGGAACCGGCGTTGTGGAGGAGCGACGCATACGCCAGCGGAGACTGCGCGACGTGCGGCTCGAACTCGGCGATCAACGCGCGGGCCTTCGCGATCGCCTTCTCGTCGTCGCCGCCGAGCGAAACGAGCATCGCCTCGAAGCCGAGGACGTCGAGGCGTTCGGTCGAGATTCCGGGCGGCATGAGCGCCCGCGCGACGTCGACCGTGGCGAATGCGAGGTCCATGCGCGCCGCCTTGCGGTGGACATCGCTCAGCGTGATGAGCGTCGAGATCCGCACGCTCGCCGGAACGGGTTCCGCACCACGCCGCGCGTCGTGCCGGTCGAAGCTCCGAAGCGCCTCCTCGAGCGAGGTCCGCGCCTCGGCGCCGGCACCCACGCGGTTCTGCGCGCTGCCGAGCGCGGCGAGAATGCGGCCACGCGAGCGGTCGTCGTCGGGGGTGACGAGCGCAAGGGCGTCGGTCGCCTCGTTGATGGCGTCGTGATAGTCGCCGAGCGCGGCGTACGCGTCGACCAGCGTCTCGTGCAGGTCGCGCCGCGCGTCGTCGCCGAGCGGCTCGCGCGAAAGTCGCTCGCTCGCGATCGAGAGGAGATCGCGCGCGGTCGTCGCGCCCTTCGAATCCTCCTTCTCGCGCACTTCCGCGAGCAACGCGCGGAAGTAGTCGTTCATGCGCTCGGCGCGATCGCGCTCGTTGCGGGCCTCGGCCTCGCTTGCGACCGCGGCCTCGCGTGCGTCGCGCTCGAGAAGCGCCGCCCGCACGGCGAGCACGCTCGTCAACGTGAGCAGCAGCGTGGCCACGAGCGCGCTCGTCGTCGCCACCGGGTGCCTGCGCACGAACTTGCGCGCCGTGTAGGCAAGTTCCGGCGGATGGGCGAGCACCGGTTCGCCCCGGCGCCAGCGCGCAAGATCGTCGGCGAACGCCGCGGCGGTCGGATAGCGGCGCTCCGGTTCCTTCTCCGTCGCATGCGCGACCACGAGATCGAGTTCACGCGGCACACCCTTCCGTGCGCGCGAGGGCGGCGCGATCGGTGTGTGTGCGATGGCCGCGAAGAGTGCCTCCATGCTGAGCGACGCATCGAACGGTGCGCGGCCCGACAGCGTCGCCGCGAGGAGGAGTCCGAGGGCATGCACGTCGACGCGCGCATCGATCCGTGCCGCGGCTCCCGCGACCTGCTCGGGTGCGGCCCAGGAGGGGGTGCCCGCGAAGGTCGTGGTCTGACCCGTCTGCGTGCTCGACGCGGAGATGTCGACCGCGATGCCGAAGTCGAGGATCTTCGGAACGCCGTCGGTATCCACGAGTACGTTGCTCGGCTTAAGATCGCGGTGGGCGACGCCGCGTGCGTGCGCCGCCGCGATGCCGAGCGCAATCGACTCGATCGCCTGCGCGACCGTCTGGATCGCCTCGCGCGGAGGACGCGTCTCGAAGACGCGCGCAGCCCACGCGTCGATCGGCAAGCCGTCGATCCACTCCATGACGAGGAGCCGCGCGCCGTGGTCGTCGGGCGCTGCGAGCAGCGTCACGACGTTCGGGTGCCCAAGGCCGGCGAGCGCCGACGTCTCGCGCTCGAATCGCGCGATCTCACGGTCGGAGAGCTCTCCGCCCGAACCATCCCTGAGCTGCTTGATGGCAACGCGTCGCCCGGTGCGCGGTTCGAGCGCCTCGTACACGGTGCCCTGCGCTCCGCGCGCAACCACGCGCACGAGCCGGTAGCCCGCAAGCGTGCCAAGCTCCACCGACTCAAGCGCGCGCGCCGCACGCTCCTGCCAGGAGCCATCATCCAAGCCGAAACGATCGAGTCCGACGCGATCGTGCTTGAGGCGATCGTGACGTGCCTCTCCGCCGCGGCGGCCCGGCGCGAAGGGCGAACCAGACGGTCCTTCGGGCTTGGCCTCAAGCGACGACGCAGGAGATGACGCGGGAGGCGTCGCGGGAGGCGTTTGGGGCGCCTTCCCGGGTTCGGGATCGGCGCCATCGTCCGGACGGCGCAGCGTCAATCGCCCTCCTCGGCGAGTTGCACGTCGAGGATCTCCTTCAGGCGCTCCCGAATCCGCTCCCGGCGCTTGTAGATCGCCGCCGGCGTCGTCGCGAAGCTCTCCGCGACCTGCTCCACGGGTTCCCCCCGAAGGAGCCGTTCGAAGATCGCCACGCTCTCCGCCGGATGTGTCCGGCGGAGTTCCTCCATGGCTCGGCGGTAGTGGTGGTCGATCCATTCCTGCTCGAAGCGCTCCCGCGCACCGTGGTCTTCGTCGGCCGGAACGACACCGGGCGCGCCGGAACCCGCGGTGTCCGGCAACGCATCGACCGATAGCGCGGTTTGTCCTGCCGCTAGACGCGAGCGGAATCGATTTTGTCTGAAAATGTGCGCACGGGCCGCCGTGAAGAGGTAGTCCCGGAAACGGCCGCGGGCAGGGTCGTATTGGAAGGTCGACATCGACCGGAGCAGCGCGGCGAAGACGCCCTGCGCCACATCCTCGGCGTCGGCGGCCTGAAGCCCCTCGCGCATCGCGTAGCGCACGATCAGGTCGCGGTAGAGCCGCTCGAGCCGATGCCACGCGGCCGCGTCGTGCGGATCGCGCAGCCGGGCGACGAGCGTGACCTGTGTTTGCGGGATCGCCATGGTGGGGCTCGCTTCCGATGCGCGAGGGTTCTTGAGGATACCGGAGTGGGTCGCCGTTCCAAAGAGAATCCGAACGAGGGACGCTGCGGGATTCGACGGAAACGCGACAGGAACCACAGGAAACGGGAACTACAGCGATCAAGAACTAGAGGAAGTCCGTGTTGCTGTCCCGTTTCTCTCTGTCGGGGCCTGGATTTCCGGCCTCTCTGTCGATCGGCTCAGGACGGTGGCGGGACCGGTTTCGCACGACTTTCGAAATTTCCCCGTACGCCGCGTCGAATCGCAGGAGCACCGTGGATACCGAGTGCAGAGCCGTGCGCCGGCCCCGACCAAAGGAAGATCCGGGATCTCCTGCGGAAGGGCCGGGACTCGGCGGCGTGTGCCGCCCGCAGCGTTTGGCTCGTCCTCCTCCGCGATCCAAGGTCCTTCGACCTTCGGTCCGGAGGCTGAGTCCCGAAGGATGGCAACCATGTCGCGCTTCTCGTCCCTCTCGCTCCTCGCTCGCACCCGCATCTCCACCGGTACTTTCGCCCGCGCCTCGAGCACCTGCGTTGCGTCCGCCGTGGTTGCGGCCGCGTGCCTCGGCGGCGGGGCCAATGCAGACATCCCTCGCTGGGACGACGCGATCCTCGGGTCGGTCTACTCCTGCGGCGACGCGATCTATCCGAACGGTGTGCTCACCAAGTTCTACCAGATCGTCGACTGCAACGGATGGAACTTCTGCGGCAACGCGCAGGTGGTGCAGGGCGGATCGCCGTGCAATGTCGACCAGCGCCTGAATCTCAACAACATCGCGGTGAGCTTCGAGTTCGCCGCACACAGCGGTCCCGAGGACAACCTCCTCATGACCTTCGGCCAGTTCGGCGGATTCATGAACATCTCGATCAACGGCAGTCCACGCTTCTGCTTCACCCAGATGGGGCAGCTCGACGGTCAGACGATCGGTGGCGTCACCATGCAGGTGACCAACGGCTTTGGAAACGGCTGCGGCACCATCGCGTTCATCGGTACGGTCGACAGCCTGCTGCTCGCTGGCCAGGAGTACTGGATCGACGGCCTGTGCGTCCCCACGCCGCGCGACATCGATGGCAGCGGTGATGTCGGCGCCGCCGACCTGGCCTACCTCCTCGGTGCGTGGGGTTCGAATGTCGAGTACGCCGACTTCAACTGCGACGAGAAGGTCGACGCCGCGGATCTGGCGATCCTCCTCGACGCGTGGGGTTGATGTCGGGTAATGAACGTCGGAGCGCGCTGGCCTGTGCATCGCCTTGCCAGCGCATCCTCGACGGAGTCAGAGTGGGGCCGGGTGGGTTCGCATCGTCCGCAAGCCCACCTTCTACACGAACGACACGGCCCGCCTTCCGGCGGGCCGTGTCGTTTGGCGTACTGTCGCGCGGATGCGTGGAACGACTCAGTTGCAGACGCCCCATGCGGCGAGGAGCAGCGAGAGATCCGCGGCGCCGACGTCACCGTCGCCATTGAGATCGGCCGCCGATTTCGCGTTCCCCCACGCGGCCAAGACCAGCGAGAGGTCGGCGGCCCCGACATCGCCGTTCCCGTCGAGATCGGCCGCGCACGGCGCCGGGCATGGAGCGCTGAAGGAGCCGCGCAGGCGCACCGGCCAGGCGACCGTGACGCCCGCCGAGAAGCTGTCGCCGTTCCCGGGCACCGGAACGCCGCAGGCGGGTCCGCTGAGGTAGGTCGGTGTCGTTTCGGAGACGTTCGCGGGCGCGCTGGCGGCGTGGATCTGCCCGCCCGTGGGCATGGCCGGGCAGATCGCGATGAGCATCAGATCGCCTGTCAGTCCGTCGAGGCAGAGAGGTTCGTCGAGCACCCACCGGAGCGTCACCCGATTCGCCTTCGGTACCACGAGCGATGCCTGCGCAAGGAGGTCGAACTCGCCCGCCTGTCCAGACGGGGGGCCGCCGTTCGTATCCCGGACGAGCTGGAAGGTCACCGGGGTCGCTACGCCGGTGTTGGCCATCGCCATCTCAACGCACTCGAGCGTGCCCCGGTCCATTCCGTCGAACCACTTGTAGTAGGTCGTCCCCGTCGCGTTCTGATTGGCATCGAGGCAGAGCAGCATGTTGCCGAACGGGTCCCAGGTGGATGTGGACATCACGACGTCCGAGCCAGTCGCGCCGCAGGTCTCGACGTAGGGTGTGCACGTCGCAGGCGTCGCCGTGAGCTCGAGCCGATACTGACCCGCGCTTGCTCCGCACAGCACCGTGGTGTTCAGATTGGTCAGGCGAAGCGAGATCTGGTGTTCACCGGGCTGCAGGCAGGCCGTCGCCGACGTCTGGCATGCGGGAGACTGCGCGCTCGCCGTCGCCCAGGCGTTCTCGAAGCAGGACTCGAGGTCGTCGGTCAGGCTCACGCGGACGGCGGTCTCGGAGAAGACTCGGACCGTGACCTGCATCGACTGCGTGATGGTGAAGGTGTAGTTGTCGCGGTCGCCGTTGCCGCCGCCCGAGGTGAGCGTGCCCGACACCACGCTGCCGAGGGTGATCGGGGTAAAGCCCGTGCCTTGGTTGCAGCCTCCGTTGAGGTTCGCGCCGCAGGGCTCAGGCTCGACCATCGTGACCGGGGGCATGTTCGGGCAGTTCTGCGCGAGCGCAGTGATCGACGGTGCAAGCACGGAGGGTGCGGTGACGAGGGCGAGACCGAGAATACGTGCGAAACCGGATCGTTGGGAAAGGTTCTTCATGAAGACTCCAGTGCGGCACCAAGTGTGTGCCACGCCTTGGTGTAGGGAGCACCTCATGTTTCTTGGACGCGTGCACTCGTGTTTTCGCCCTATTCGGGCCCGCCTCCCGCTGAAGCGGCGCCCCGAACGCGCCGATGGCTCTCGCATGCGGCTCTGGTTCCAGCGCATGGCTTCCTTTCTCCGCGCCGACGACCCCGAGGTCGAGTCGGTGCGCCCGATCCTGCGGACCGCCGCGCTCCGTTCGGCGTCGATCGGCGTCGGTACGCTCGACGGTGTCGCGCTCCCGAGTCCGCTCTCCGGGCATGTCGAGGCGCTCGAGGAGCATGCGCTCGTCATCAGCCGTCCGCACGATGGTCCGGCGCGACGCGAACTCGTCTCGGGCGAGGTGCTGCATCTCTCGATTGCGGCCGACAACGGCTTCCACCACGGCGATGTGGAGGTGCTGGGTCGATGGACCGCGGGCGAGGGCTCGGCGAAGCGCTACGGCTATCGCGTCTCGATCCCCAGGTGCCTCATCCACGAGGAGCGCCGTTCGCTGCATCGCGTGCCGGTCGCCTTCGATCTCGCTCCGCGCACGATCCTCTCGCGACCGATCTCGCTGAACCCGCTCGGCGAAGGCACGGTGGTCGATGTCTCCGAGGGCGGACTCTGCGTCCGCGTCGAACTCGTCGGCCTCGTGCGTCCCGAGGAGCGCGTCGTCGTGCGTGCGGACTTCCCGGCGTTCTTCCCATCGATCCAGACGGATGCCGTGGTCGCGCACGTGATGGCGTCGCGCTCGCCGCGCTTCACCGATCTCGGGCTTCGGTTCGTCGAGCCGCCGGCCGAACTCGGCCGTGCGATTCGACAGCTCGAGCTGCGGCGCGTGAATCGCGCGGGCGCGGCCTGACCGTCACGTCTCGCTCGTCGCGTCGTCGGCGCCGCCTTCGTCGCGCGTGCCGGACTTTCGGTAGCGCGCGCGTCGGCTCGCGTACTCCTCCGGCGACACGGGGAGGTCGAGTGGCTTTCCCTCGGCGTGGAGCGCATGCAACTTCCGCAGGAACGGCACGCACCACTGGCAGCCCGTCCCGGCACCGAGGCATTCCGAGATCTGGCTCGGAACCCTGGGCTCCTCCCGGACGATGAAGTTCGCGATCTTCCGCAGCGAAACGTGGAAGCAGAGGCAAACGTGGTCGTCCGGATCCATGACGGGAGGCTACTGGATCCACGGTCGGTGGCGACGGCCCGTGTCCGCGGAGAGGTCCCCGGCTGGGCATCGGATCGGCGTGGAAAACTGCGGCGTATTGGTTCAGGAATCCGAGGGATTCCCATGGTGGCGGGTACGATCCGCGTGCCCGAGTCACCCAGGAGGTCGACATGGATCGGATCCGCCAACTCATCGCGATCGCGCGCCGCCGGCAGCGGCTCCGCACCGTCGTCTCCGACCTCGGGTACGGCCTGCTCGCGGCGGCCATCCTGGCGGTGCTCGCGGTGCTGGCCGCGAAGTTGATGCCAGGCGAGTCGTTCGCGCCCGACCGCGCGCCGTCGATCTGGATGCTCGCCGCGCTGATCGCCGCGACCGTGCTCCTCGTGGTGCTCGGGCTCGCCGCGGTGCGCGCGCTGAGGCGTTCCGCGCCGGGTGGAGGCGGCAGTGGCGAGACGGGTTCCATCGAACGCTTCGCGGAGGATTCAGACGCGCGCCACGCGCTCGCGATCGATCGTGAACTCAAGCTCGACGAGCGGTTCACGAGCGCCCTTCATCTCGAGAAGTCACAGGATTCCTTCGCGCGCGCGGCCGTGGCCGACGCCGTCGAGGTCGCATCGCGCCCCGAGATGCCGGGCAAGGTGCGCTCGGCGTTCCCCATTCCCGTCGCGCAGCGCACGTGGTGGGCGATGGCGGCACTGGCGGCGGCGATCGCGTCCTACATCTACGTACCCCGATACGAATGGCCGGCCGAGGAGCAGCAGGACGCGGCGTCGACCAAGGTCGCCGAGAAGAAGGCGAGCGAGGAGGCGCTTGAGCGCCTCAAGGCCGAGGTCGAGACCTCGAAGGCGCTGCCTCCCGAGTTCAAGGACTCGATGAAGCAGCTTGCGCAGAACGCCGACGCGAAGGTCGGCGGAGAGTTCGACGACGACGCGCGTCGCGACGCGATCCGCCGCATGAGCGAGATCCAGCGCAAGGTCGACGAGATGCGCGATCGCGCGGAGGTCCGCAAGGCAGACGCGCTCAAAAAGGATCTTGCAGGCCTCGAGAAGCAGGAGGGCGAGACCGCCAAGTTCGGCGAGGCCATGGCGAAGGGCGATTTCGCCGCGGCCAAGGAGGAACTCGGCGAGTTGGCGAAGAAGCTCGAGTCGAGCGAGATGACCGACGCCGAGAAGGCGGCGGCGCGCGCGGCGCTCGAGAAGATGGCGGATTCGCTCGAGAGGCTTGCCGATCGTCAGGAGTCGCTCAAGTCCGCGCTGCAGGAGGCTGGTCTCGACGAAAAGCTCGCGAACAACCCCGCCGCGCTTGAACAGGCCATCGCCGAGGGCAAGGGCCTGACCGAACAGCAGAAGGAAGAACTGGCGAAGGCCGCTGCCGCCGCGAAGGCGAGCCAGAACGTTCTTCGTCAGATGGCGAAGTCGACTCAGAAGGCAGCGCAGCAGAACCCGAAGCAGCAGGGGCAGCAGCAGGGCCAGCAGCAGGGCCAGCAGCAGGGGCAGCAACAAGGTCAACAGGGTCAGCAGGCGCAACAGCAGCAACAAGGCCAGCAAGGTCAACAAGGCCAGCAAGGTCAACAAGGCCAGCAAGGTCAACAAGGCCAGCAAGGTCAACAAGGCCAGCAAGGTCAACAAGGCCAGCAAGGTCAACAAGGTCACCAGCAAGGTCAACAAGGCCAGCAAGGTCAACAAGGCCAGCAAGGTCAACAAGGTCAACAAGGCCAACAGGGCCAGCAAGGCCAGCAAGGCCAGCAAGGCCAGCAAGGTCAACAGGGCCAGCAGGGCCAGCAGGGTCAACAGGGCAACCAGGGTCAACAGGGCCAGCAAGGTCAGCAGGGCCAGCAAGGTCAACAGGGCCAGCAAGGCCAGCAGGGCCAGCAGGGCCAGCAAGGTCAACAGGGCCAGCAAGGTCAACAGGGCCAGCAAGGTCAACAGGGCCAGGAGGGCCAGCAGGGCGGCGACGAAGCCATGCAAGGCCTCTCCGAGATGGCGCAGCAGTTGTCCGAACTCGAGATGACCGAACAGATGATGTCGGAGGCTGACGCGCTGGCCAACATGGCCGGAGCAGAGTCGCAGTCCCTCGGCGAAGGCATGTGCAAGGGTGGCAGCAACCCCGCGCAAGGCATGCAGGGCAGCCAGCCCGGCAACATGCCTGGCGGCCAGCGCGGCATGCAGGGTGGTCGCGCGCAGGGTGGCAACACCGGCAAGGCGAAGACTCCGACCGGTACGAAGTCGCAGAAGGCGCAGTCGAAGAATGCCGGCGGCGACGTGATCGCGCGTCAGCTCATCGAGAATCCCAATCCCGAGGTCGGCGCAAGCGTGGTTCCGAGCGAATCGATCGGCGAGGCCGTCGACGGCGGTTCCGGCGCATCGGTCGGCGAGGATCAGGTTCCCACGCATCTCAAGGAGACGCACAAGCACTACTTCGGCACGCTCAAGAAGCGCGTGGCGCAGCCGAGCGCGGCGCCGGCAGCCGCACCGGCCACCGCGCCGAGCGGCGGTTCGAAGTAGTCCGTCTCCGCGTCCCTTGCCACGCGCGCAGTCGCTCCGCAGCGCGCGCGCCGAACCTTCCGAAAGAGATGCACCGCGCGCCCCGCCTTCAGACCCGCCGCGACTTCGTGGCAACGCTCACCCGAGGAATCGGGATCGGCGTGCCTGCGCTCGGGGCGATGCAGCTGCTCGGTGGTCCGGGTGGATGCACGCGTCGGGCGGGCGAGGTCGTTGCCTACACGTCGGTCGACGACGTGCTCGCGCGCGAGGTGCTCGAGGCATGTCGCCGTGCCACCGGTGTCGAGGTGGTTGCCGTCTTCGACACCGAAGCGACGAAGACGACCGGACTCGAGAACCGCGTGCGTGCCGAGGCGAACCGCCCACGCGCCGATCTCTTCTGGTCGAGCGAGGCGTTCGCGTGCGCGCGCCTCGCAAGCGACGGACTGCTCCAGCAACTCCCGGGCGATCTTCTCGCCGGCTGGCCCGCCGCCCATCGGGATCCACAGGGGCGATGGATCGGCTTCTCCGGTCGAGCGCGGGTGGTCGCGTATCGAAGCGATCGCGCGCTGCGGCCGCCGGCCACCTGGGGCGAGCTCGCCACGGTCGACCCCGCGGTTCGCATCGCGATCGCGGATCCGCGTTTCGGCACCACCCGCGGCCACATCGCCGCGCTGAACGCGGCATGGAGCTCGGCGCGTGCGGGAGCGCGCGCAGCGAGTCTTCAACCGGTTGACGTCACGCCAGGGATCGAGCAGTGGGCGGACGGCCTGCGTGCACGTGGCGTGCGCGTGCTCACCGGCGGAAACGCCGCCACCGTCGAGGCCGTCGCCGCGGGAGAGGTCGATCTCGGCTTGACCGATACCGACGACGTGCTTGCCGCGCAGGCGCGTGGACTTCCGCTCGCGTTCACGTTGCCGCGCACGCTTCCGGTCGGTGTCGCCGGCGGCGGCACGATGCTCGTGCCGAACACGATCGGACTCGTCGCGGGTCGGGATGCGCGGCCCGAGGTCGAGGCGGTGCTCCGCTGGCTTGTCTCCGGAGACGGCGAACGGATCATCTGCGCTTCGCCCTCGCGCAACATCCCGCTCGGGCCGGGTGCCGCGGAGATCGCCGCGTCGTGCTCCGCCGCGTTCGAGGAGCGGGATGCGCTCGCCTTCGATCTTGCCGCGGCTGCGCGAGAGGCGGACGAACTCGCGGCGCGCATCCATCGGCGACTTGTCGGAAACCCGGCGGGGCTTGGCTAAACGATGCCCCATCGCCGCGCCAATCTCCTCGAACGACTCGCATCGCCCGCAGCGATCGGAGCCACGTTGGTGCTCGCGATCGCGGGCGTGCTCGTCGCGCTGCCGCTTGCCTGTCTGCTCCTCGAGGCCCTGTTCGGTGGCGGCGCGGCCTCTCCGCGTGCGCCGGGCGATGTCTTCGGCGCACCGGAACTCCCGAGTGGTGCCGCCGAACTTCTCCTTCGCAGCGCAGGCCTCGCCTTCGGTGCCGCGATCCTCGGCGCATTGCTCGCATGGCCCGCCTCGCGCGCCGCACGGCTCGGCGGTCTCGCGGGAGGGCGCGTCGTTCCCGCAGCGCTTCTCCTTCTGCCACTTGCGCTTCCTCCGTGGCTTCTCTTCGCAGCGATCTGGCTCTCGGTGGGGCCGGGCACCGCGATCGGCGACCTCGTCGAGCGTGAGAATCAGGTGGGCGCACTGCGCATGGTCGCGCTTCTCCTCGCGACCATCGTCTGGTCTGCGGCACCGGCGTTCGCCGTCCTCGTCCTCGGCGGGCCCCGGTCGGTCGGCCGCTCCGCCCGGTTGCTCGCGCTCGACGATGCGGGGCTCGTCGCGCGCGTGCGCGCCGCGTTCGCCGAGGACGCGCGCGCGCTTCTCGCCGCCGTCGCGGGGGCGGGGATCTTCCTCCTGTCGGAGACGACCGTCTACGACCTTGCGCTCGTGCCGACGTACGGATTCGAGCTCCGCGCGCGCGAGGCGCTCGGCGCGACACCCCTCGAGCTCGTGCTGATCGCGTGGCCCGCCGAGCTGCTCGCGGTGCTCGCGGTCGCATTGGCGGCCAGCCTCCTCGTGCGCGGCGGATTCGCGCGGCTCCGCGATCGCGCGATCCCGGGCGCGATCGAACTCCCCGCACGCATCGCGCCGACGCTCTGGATCGCCGCGCTCCCGGCGGCACTGCTCCTCGGCCTCTTCGCGGGAGCACTGCGCGAGACGCCGCGGCCCGGCGACTTCCTCCGTCTCCATGGCGGTGCGCTCGCGACCTCGATCGCGGTCGCGCTGGTCGCCGCCGGTGTCGTCGCCGTGCTTGCGACCGCACTGCGGCTTGCGCTCGATGCGGTCCCGACCGGCCGGCGCAACGCCGCGATGACCATCGCGGTCGGAGCGGCCGCGTTGGTTGCGCTCGGAGGACTCCTTCCGGGTGCGGTGCTCGTCTCGGCGGTCGAGAGCGCCTACAACCGCGATCTCACGTGGTGGGTCTACGACGGTCCACTCGTCGTCGTCCTCATCCTTGCCGCGCGCGCGGCGCTGGTCGCCCCGATCGTGGTGATCGCGTCGCTGCTCTCCGAACCCCGCCATGCGCGCGAACTGCGCGCGCTCGACGGCGAGGGCTTCGGTGCGATCCTCCGCACCGATCTCCGCGCACTGCGGCGCTCGGCGAGCGCGTCGTTCATCCTCGCGCTCGCGTGGTGCCTCGGCGAGCTGACGGCAAGCGGCCGGCTCGCGCCTCCCGGGCTCGCGTGGATCGCAACCGACGTCCTCAACGCGATCCACTACCAGCGCGCGGAGACCGTGCTGCTGGCGGCGATCGCGCTCATCGTGGTCGCGCTCGTCGGCGCATGGGTCGCGGCGACGGTGCTCGAGCGAAGGCTCGCGCGCACGGCGCCGCGCAGCGTGTCGGGCATCGCTGCGCGCGGATTCGCCTGCGTCGCCACGGGGCTCCCCGCCGCCATCCTCGCGGCGACGATCGCGCTTCCCGGCTGCGAGCGACCGACCGATCCAGCCAACTCGGCACCGACCTCGCTCTCGGGCGAACCCGACCCGCCCGGCTTCGACATCGGCGCACCGAAGGTCGCCCGAGCCCTCCCCGTCGAACGGATGCTCGCGGGGGTCGGCCGCGGCCGTGGGCAGTTCAACGGGCCGCGCGTGCTGGCGGTCGATCCGACCTCCGGCGACACCTACGTGATCGACAAGGATGCCCGCGTCCAGCGCTTCGGGCCCGATGGCGAGCAGCTCCGCGAGTGGCGGATGCCGCAGTGGAACCGCGGGAAGCCCGTCGGGGCGTCGGTCGCGCCCGATGGCAGCCTCGTCGTCGCCGACACCCACGAGCATCGCGTGGTCGCCTTCAGCCCGGATGGCGAGATGCGTTGGACGCTCGGGTCGTACGGGCGCGAGCCCGGCCAGTTCGTCTACCCGACCGATGTCGTCTTCGCGCCCGATGGACGCATCTTCGTGGGCGAGTACGGCGGCAACGATCGGATCCAGGTCTTCGACGCCGAGCATCGATTCCTCTACAGCTTCGGGAAGTGCGGCTCCGGCCCGGGGGAGTTCCTCCGTCCGCAGGCGCTCGCGCTCGATGCCGCGCGGGACGAGCTCTACGTCTGCGATGCGGGCAACCATCGTGTGCAGGTGTTCACGACCGATGGAGAGTTCCGCCGGGAGATCGGCGGCACCGGTCGCGAGGAAGGGCGCTTCGCCTACCCGTTCGGGCTCGCGCTCCTGATCGATGGAGTCCCGGTGACTTCCGGTGGCGTGCTGCCGGGCGGGCGCATGGGTTCTGCCGGCGGCGACGGGAGCGCCGAGGACGAACGGGTGCGCGAGATCGTGGTCGTCGAGCACAGCAACCACCGGGTGCAGCGGCTCGATGCGACCACCGGCGAAGTGCGCATGGTCGTCGGCGGGATCGGCCGCGAGAGCGGGCGGCTCAAGTATCCTTGGGCCGTTGACGGCGCCGGCATCGGACCGGACGGCAGGGCGCGGTTCGCGGTGTGCGATCACGGCAACTCGCGCATCCTCTTCTTCCCGCTCGACGTGGCGAAGACGAGATGATTCCTGGTGGCGAGACGTCAGGGTAGACGAGCATGCAGTTTGAGCGACCCATCTTCCTTCTGCTGCTGCTCCTGCTGGTTCCGGTGGTCGTCTTCGCATGGAAGAGCCGCCGGAGCGAGGAGCGGTGGAAGTGGTGGACGAGCCTCGTGCTCCGCACGCTCGTCGTGCTCGCGCTGGTCGGTGCGATCTCGCAGCCGGCGTTCGTCCGCCGCGGCGAGGCGATCACCACGGCGTTCGTCCTCGACCGCAGCCGCTCGATCCCGCAGCCGCTCCTCAAGCAGTCGCGTGAGTTCGTGCAGCAGCTCGTGGCGCAGAAGAAGGAACCCGAGGATCGCGTCGCGGCGGTCACCGTCGGACGCGAGGCCGAGATCGCCGCGCAGCCCGAGGCGCGATCGATCGTCTCGAACGACGAGCACGCGGGTGATCGCGACGCGAGCAACATCGCGGCCGGCATCCGGCAGGCGCTCTCGATTCTTCCGGCCGATACGGCGAAGCGCATCATCCTCGTTTCCGACGGCAACGAGAACGTGGGCAACGCGCTGGCCGAGGCCGACGTCGCCAAGGCCAACGGCATCCCGATCGACGTCCTTCCGCTCGAGTACGAGTCGCCGAACGAAGTCGTGTTCGAGAGCCTCAAGGCGCCCACGCGCGCACGGCCGGGCCAGACCGCGGATCTGCGGATGCTCCTGCGCAGCCAGCGCGCGACGCGCGGCACCGTCTTCCTCCGCGACGGCGGGAGGCCGATCGATCTCGACCCGGATGCGCCCGGCGATGGACTGGCCGTCGAGCTTCCGCCCGGACCGCTGACGATTCCGATTCCCTTCCCGCTCGAGGGCGCGGGTACGCGCCGCTTCGAGGCGATCTTCGAGCCCGACGACCTTGCCGAGGACGCCATGACGGAGAACAACCGCGCCACCGCGGTCACCTTCGTCGAGGGCGAGGGCATGGTGCTCGTGGTCGACCCGACGAAGGGCGTGGAGACCGCGCCGTTCGTCGACGTCCTCCGCAAGAGCAACCTCGGAGTCTCGGTCGTCGATCCGGAGGCGCTCGGTGGCGGGAGCGACTTCTTCTCGGGCTACGACGCCGTCGTCCTTGCGAATGTCCCGAAGTGGGCGATCGATGGCGAGACGGACCGCCTCCTGCGCGCGTACGTCCATGATCTCGGCGGCGGTCTCCTCATGCTCGGTGGCGATCAGAGCTTCGGCGCAGGCGGCTGGATCGACAGCGACGTCTCGACGGTGCTTCCGGTCAAGCTCGATCCGCCCGCGACGCGGCAGATGGTGCGCGGTGGGCTCGTCCTCATCGTGCACTCGTGCGAGATGCCGCAGGGCAACTACTGGGCGCAGCAGGTCTGCATCGCCGCGATCGAGGCGCTCACGCGGCTCGACCTGATCGGCATCATCACGCTGGTGAACGGCCCGACCTGGTCGCTGCCGCTGCAGGAGGCCGGCGACAAGTCGCTCGCCATCTCGACCTCGCGCTCCCTCATCGTCGGCGACATGTTCGACTTCGACGGCTCGGTCGCGATGGCGGTCACGAGCCTCGAGGCGTCGCGCGCCGGCCAACGCCACATCATCATCATCTCCGACGGCGATCCGGCGCCGCCGACGCAGGCGACGATGGACCGCGCGATGCAGGCGAAGGTCACGATCACCACCGTGATGGTGTCGGGACACGGCACGCAGCAGGACTACGTCAACATGAAGTGGACCGCCGAGTCGACCGGCGGGCGCTTCTACGAGGTGACCAACCCGAAGAACCTCCCGAAGATCTTCACCAAGGAAGCGGCGGTCGTCTCGCGCAGTCTGATCGTCGAAGGCGACTTCCAACCCGCCGTCGCGTCGACCGTCAGCGGTCCACTGCGCGCGCTCTCGGGGGTTCCGGCGCTCAACGGCTACGTGCTCACCGTGCCGCGCGAGGGCCTCGCGCAGGTCGAGATCGCCAACCAGACCGCCGAGGGCGTCGATCCGATCTACGCCTACTGGAACCACGGTCTCGGTCGCTCGATCGCATTCACGTCCGATGCCGGCACCCGCTGGACGAAGAGCTGGACGACGTGGGGCGAGTACCGGGCGTTCTGGGAGCAGTCGATGCGCTGGCTCCTGCGGCCGGCGGTGCCTGCGAATGCACAGGTGCGCACGCGCGTCGAGGGCGACACCGCATACGTCGATCTCGAGGTCGTCGACCCGAGCGGTGGCTTCGCGACCAATCTCGAGCCCAGCGCGACCATGGTTGCGCCGGACGGGACATCGCGCGAGATGACCGCGGTGCAGATCGGCCCCGGCCGTTGGCGCGCCGAGTTTCCGGTGACCGAGTCGGGTTCCTACCTCGTCAACTTCGGTCTCGGTCGCGACGCCGAGGGAAGACGATCGAGCGTGCAGGCCTCGGTGAGCGTGCCGTACCCGAAGGAGTTCCGAACGGTGCGCGACAACCGCGCGCTGCTCGAGCAGATCGCCGACCGGACGGGTGGTCGTGTGCTGCGGCTCGGAAATCCCGCGGCCATGGATGCATTCCTCCGCGAGGGTCTGCCGATTCCGGAGAGCGCGCGCCGCATGTGGGATCTGATGGCGATCCTCGCCGCGGTGCTCTTCCTCCTCGACGTCGCGGTGCGCCGCATCGCGGTCGACTGGGGCGGGGCGCGCGATTCGATCGCGGGCCGGGTGGCCACGCGTCAGGTGGGCGACGGGACGGTCGCGGCATGGAAGAAGGCGCGCGCCACCTCCGAGACACGCCGTGGCGCGGGGGCGTCGGGCGGCGCGAAGACAGGCGGGAGCGACGCGTTGCGCGAGACCCTAGAGAAGGGCCCCGCGCTCGACCTCCGCAACGAGATGCGCGAGGGTGGATCGACGCAGCCGATGCGCGGCGCGACGCCGGCGCCGAAGGGCGATGTGGCGAAGCCCGCCGACGCGCCGCAGGACACGACCTCGCGACTCCTGCGCGCGAAGAAGCGTGCGACTGGTGGCGATGGTTCCGCCGATGGTTCCACCGAGGGGAAGAAGGGATCCGACGATCGCTCGGGTGGAGGAACCGGCCGTGGCTGAGACGCAGCCAGTCCGCCCCGACTTCCGCTCCGATGCCAACGGGCTCGCGGGCTCGGGTGTCGAGGATGTCGCCGAGGCGCGTCGGCGCGCGCAGGCGTTTCGCGCGGTTTTCCAGCGGCTGCGCGATGAGGTCGGACGCTCGCTCGTCGGTCAGCGCGAGGTGGTCGACCTCGCGCTCGTCTCGCTGTTCGCCGACGGCCATCTTCTCCTCGAGGGTGTTCCGGGCCTCGGAAAGACGCTGCTCGTCCGCTCGCTCGCGGGCGCGACCGGGCTTGGCTTCAACCGCATCCAGTTCACGCCCGATGTGATGCCCGCCGACATCAGCGGCACCTCCATCCTCGTCGAGGACGAGGCAACCGGTCGGCGCGACATCCAGTTCCGGCCGGGGCCGTTGTTCACGCAACTCGTCCTTGCCGACGAGGTCAACCGCGCCAGCCCGAAGACGCAGTCGGCGCTGCTCGAGGCGATGCAGGAGCGGAGCGTCACCGTCGGCGGCGAGACGCGCCAGCTCGGCCGCCCGTTCTTCGTGATGGCCACGCAGAATCCGATCGAGCAGGAAGGCACCTTTCCGCTGCCCGAGGCGCAGCTCGACCGCTTCCTCCTCAAGGTCGAGGTCCCACCGCCTGATCGCGAGACGCTGCGCGAGGTGCTCGAGCGCACGACGAAGGCCACGATCGCCGAGCCGATGCAGGTGGTCGACGCGGCGACGATCGTCGCCGGCCAGAAGCTGGCGCGTCGCGTTCCGATCGCTCCCGAGGTGCAGGACTGGATCGTGCGTCTCGTGCTCGCGACGCATCCCGACGGCGAGTTCTGCACGAGGGAGAACAGTCGACTCATCCGGATCGGCGCAAGCCCGCGTGCGGCGCAGGCGCTTGCGTCGTGCGCGCGGGTGGTGGCGCTGATGGCGGGGCGATTCTCGGTATCGTTCGAGGACGTGCGGCGCGTCGCGCGCGCGGCGCTCCGGCATCGCATCCATCGATCGTTCGAAGCCGAGAGCGAGGCGATCGCCAACGACGAGATCGCGCGTCGCGTGATCCTCTCGACGCCGACCGAACCGCCGCGTGCATCCGCGACGTCCGCCGGCGCGACCACCGCAGCCGCCACCGTATCAACCGCGACGGTAGGTCGCGGCGAGGTGCGCCGATGATCCCGTCGTCGAACCCCACCGGAGGCCCGGCGCTGCGGCGGCTCGATGATCTCCTCGACTCTCGGCTGATGTCGAAGCTCGATGGAATCGACGTCGTCAGCCGCAAGATCTTCTCCGGCAAGCTGCAGGGCGAGCGCCGCTCGCGCCGGCGCGGCCAGAGCATCGAGTTCGCCGATTTCCGGCCGTATGTCCATGGCGACGACCTCCGCTTCGTCGACTGGAACATCTTCGGCCGCCTCGACCGTCTCTTCCTCAAGATGTTCCTCGAGGAGGAGGATCTCTCGCTCATCATCGCCATCGATACCAGCGCCTCGATGCGCAGCGGCAATCCCGATACGTTCGACTACGCGCGCCGTGTGGCGATGGCGCTTTCCTACGTCGGGCTCGTCAACCAGCACCGCGTATCGCTGGTCGGCTTCTCGGCAGGGAAGATCGAGCGCGCGAGCAACCTGCGCGGCCGTCGCAAGGCCGCGGAGGTCGCGCAGTGGCTCCTCCGGCAGGAGCCCGAGGGCGGTTCCGGTTTCGAGGAGGCGATGCGGCTCGTGGGTACGGCGCGACAGGGACGCGGCGTGATGGTCGTCCTCTCCGACTTCCTCTTTCCCGAGGGCTTCGAGAAGGGGCTCGCGATGGTCGCGGGCCGAGGGTTCGATCTCTTCGCGCTGCAGCTGCTCTCGCCGCAGACGGTCGATCCCGCGCGCGAGGGCGGTGTGCACGGCGATCTCCTTCTCGTCGACGCCGAGACCGGCACCGAGACCGAGGTCACGGTGACGCCCGAACTGATCCGGCTGTACCGCGAGAGGCTCGACCGCCTGTGCGGCGCGATCCGCGCGTACTGCACGCGCCGCGACATCGTTCATCTGGTGGTCGAGACATCGACGCCCGTCGAGACGCTGATGCTCGAGTACCTCCGTCGCAGGGGGCTCGTGCGATGAACGGGCACGCGATCCTCGCGCTCACGTGGGTGACGCCGCTTGCCGGCGCGGTGCTCGGTGCCGCGGTGCTGGCGCCGCTCGTCGCGCTCTGGTTCCTCAAGCTGAAGCGCAAGCGCCGCGTCGTGTCGAGCACGCTGCTCTGGTCGCGGTCGCTCGCCGACCTCCGTGCGAACACGCCGTTTCAGCGGATCCGCTTCAGTTGGCTCCTGCTCCTCCAGATCCTCGCGGTCGTCCTCATCGCGCTTGCGCTCGCGCAGCCCGAGGCCGAGGGATTCGGGACGAAGGGTGGGCGCCACGTCCTCCTGATCGATCGTTCGGCGAGCATGAACGCCGTCGAGGCGGTCGACGACGAGGGTGGCGCCATCGATCCACCCGTGGCGCGCCTCGAACTCGCCAAGAACGCCGCGAAGACGCGCGTGCGCGAACTCCTCGGCGGCGGCTGGTTCAGCAGCCGCGCCTCCGAGGTGATGATCGTCGCGTTCGGAACGCGGGCCGAGATCCGCGCGCCGTTCACCGACAACATCGCTTCGCTCGAGTCGGCGATCGAGGCGATCCGGCCGACCGACGAACTGACGGTGCTCGGCGAGGCGCTCGAACTATCGCGTGCGTTCACCTCGAACCTCAACGTGAACGACGCGCGTGGCGAGAGGAACGAGATTCCAGTGGGGGATCTCCCGACGATCGAGCTCTACTCGGACGGCCGCATCGGCGACCTCGAGACGCTTGCCTTGCGCGACGGCGAGCGGGTGGTCTACCACCGCGTCGGCACCACCGGGAGGAACGTGGCGGTCGTTTCCGCCAGCGCCGATCGTCCGCCGGACCAGCCCGATCGCATCCAGGTCTTCGCGGCGCTCGCGAACCCACAGCCCGAGGCGGTGAGCGTGCAGCTGCAGCTCGCGATCGACGGCACGGTGCGTTCGATCACGCCCGCGACGGAGATCCCCGCCGCGGTCGAGCGTGATGGCCGCTGGGTGCCGGGCCGTGCGCAGGTCGTCTTCCGGCCGATCGAGCAGCCCGAGAACGCCGCGATCGAGGTCGCGGTGGTCGAGGACGATGCGCTTCGCGACGACGACGCCGCACTCGTCGTCGTGCCGCCCGCGAAGCGGCTCTCGATCCTGCACGTCGGTACGGACTCCTTCATCGTGCGCACGGTGCTTGAGGCGCTGCCGGTCGAGCGATTCGTGTCGATCGGACCAGCCGAGTTCGACGCGCTCGCCGATGCGGGCCAGCCGCTTGGCTACGACGTGGTGGTGCTCGATGGCGTCACGCCGAAGAAGCTGCCGCCGGGCTCGTACCTCTCGCTCGGGGCGGTGCCGCCCGTCGAGGGGCTCCAGGTGTTCGGTGCCCACGAGGGCGTGTATCCGCGCGTCGCGCGCGACGAGCATCCGCTGTTCCGAAGCGCGTCGCTCGACGAGCTCTTCGTCTCGAAGATGATCGCGGTGCAGGCCGCGCGCAACTTCGAGGTGCTCGCCGAGAGCGCCGAGGGACCGATGGTCCTCACGTTCGACCGGACCGATCTGCACCTCGTCATCGTGACCTTCGATCCGCTCGACTCGAACTGGCCGTTCAAGCGCTCGTTCGTCAACTTCGTGGCGAATGCGGTCGAGCATCTCGGACGGGCTGGCGACTCCGTCGTCGGCCGATCGCTCGCGCCGGGAGAGGCGATCTCGTTCAAGCTGCCCGCGGGCTCGCGCGATGCCG
Organism: Planctomycetaceae bacterium; assembly: GCA_021297795.1. Taxonomy (GTDB): domain Bacteria; phylum Planctomycetota; class Phycisphaerae; order Phycisphaerales; family SM1A02; genus QWPT01. The sequence continues at coordinate 438 of JAJTGL010000078.1, read as the reverse complement.
AGATCGTGCTCCCCGATGGCCGCAAGGTCGCGTGTCCGGTCGATCCCGACGGACAGTGCACGTGGGGTCCGGTCCAGCTCGCCGGACTGCACCGCATCGAGTTCACGCCGCCGAAGGGCGAAGGCCGCGACGTGCGCCTCGTCGCCGTCAACATCGGAAGCGCCGAGGAGGCCCGCATCGCGCCCCGCGCCGAACTCGAGCTCGGCTCCCAGACGGTGCAGGGCGTCAGCGTGGGCGCCAACCAGCGCGGCGCGCTCTGGCCGTGGGTGCTGTTCGCCGGTCTCCTGATCGTGCTCCTCGAGTGGTGGAGCTACCAGCGTCAGGTGCGGGTGTAAACCTGTTATCCTCGCGATGAAGGTTTCTTCGGTCTCCTTCCGAGTTCGCTCGGTCGAGTCATGTGCCGCTGACGCGGGACTCGGGGGCATGGCTTCGGGGCGA
>JAJTGL010000077.1 GCA_021297795.1 Planctomycetaceae bacterium | reverse complement strand
GTCGGGAAGAACGGCTCGGGCAGCGTCGTGAAGACGGGCGCGTTGAAGACGAGCGGGACCTCGTCGGCGTGCGCGCGGCGGCCACCAATGGCGAGCATTGCCACGATCGCCATGCCGCCAAGGAGGGTGAGGAGACTGGCTCCGCTGCGTCGCGTCATCAGAGGGCTCCGGGCTCGACGTTACGCGCGAGAACCCTTCGGGTTCCCTCGAACCGGTTCAGCGCCAGTTGAGGAGCAGGACGGACAGGTCCGCCGCCCCCACGAGGCCATCGCCATCGAAGTCGCCGGGGCCCGGGGTCCCCCAGGCGGCGAGCAGCAGCGAAAGGTCCGCCGCGTTCACCACGTAGTCGCCGTTGACATCGCCGGGCACGGCCTGGCGTACGCCCGCGGCATCCAAGCTCGCGGTCAGCGAGGTCGACAGGGTCAGCGAGGTCACATCGCCCGTCAGCAGCAGGTTCGCCGTGCCGCCCGTCGGGAAGACGGTCGGGAGCGCGAGCGGCACATCGACGAAGGGGTCCGCCTCGACCGGCTGCGTGGTCGTCTCGCTGTTCGAGACGTCGAGCGCGAGCGTCACCGTGTTGGTGCCCTCGACGAGGCGACCGGTCAGCGGCAGCACACCCGGCGTCGGCAGGCCGTCGCCGACAGGCTGGCCGAGCGCCGTCGCAAGAATCGTGTAGTTGACCGGCACCACGACGTTGAACTGGAACGAGCCGTCCTTCTGCGGGACGAGCACGCCGAAGACACCGTCGCCGGTCTGCGTGGCGGTGAACGTCGAGACGGTCGCGTTGCCCACGGGCACCGGAATCGTCACGCCGCCCGGATAGAAGGACGAGGGGTTCACCGTGCGGAACGTCTGGTAGTTGATGTTGACCGTCGCGCCGAGCGTGCCCGGCACGCCACCGAGGAGATCGACCGTCAGGTTCGACACGCGAATCTGCAATCCCTCGCTGTCGACGCCGAGGACGAGCGCCCCCGTCGGATGCGACACGATGTCGCCGGCGAGGGCGAACGATGCCGTGTAGGGGATCGGATTGTTCCCCGTGCCGCCGAAGACACCCGGCAGCGTGCGCGTGCCGGCGGGATTGTCGACCTCGTTGTAGTCGCCGATCAGGGTGCCCGCGAAGGGCGCCGTCAGGTCGGTCGTCTGCGTGACCGTGCTCGTCTGCGACGTCACCGTGCAGTTGAAGACGACTTCGTCAGCAACCGCAGGAAGGGCGGCGAAGGACGAGAACGTCGACGACAGCACCATCAGGGTGCGGGTGGAGAAACGGGCCATGGGGAAAGAGTACTCCGGGGAGGGGGCGATCCAAGAAACCCTGCGCCCAATCGATCGCCAAAGTTGACGCGACCGAGCGGATCAGATCGCTCCGCCGACGCCACCAAACGGGATTCGACCGTCCAGCGCAGGCTTTGGAACCCGTCCGAAGGACCTTCCGACGGTCGAATCTCCGCGGTCGGAGTTCCTCGAGACGGGCCCAGGTGCCGGAAAGACCCTCACGGCGTCGCTTCAGAGGCCTTCGGCGACGCCTCCTTCGCGCGACCCCCCGTCCGCAGTTCGCGAATCCGAGCAAGTCGGGTCTTGTGCAGGTCGCGGTCCGGCTCGAGCACAACGAGGGCCGCGATGTGCGTCTCCGCCCGATCGAACCGTCCGCCCTCGACCGCGATCGCCGCCGCAAGTTCGCGGACCGTCGCATCGAAGGGATTCATGCGGACCGCGCGTTCGGCGGCCTCGCCGGCATCGGGAAGGTCGCCCGCCGCACGGCGGTTCCGCGCGATGGCGAGCGCGTAGACGTTGTCCTTGTCGGCGCGCAGATCGAGTTCGCGCAGATGACCATACGCCTCGTCGTCGCCGCTTGCGACCAGTTGCTCCATCCCGGCCAGTCGCGCCCACGTCCGATGTGGCAGCGGGTCGACCGGGCGCAGCGTCGCGTAGCGCTCGAGCAGCGCGCGCGTCGCCGCGTCATCGCCCGCGGTACGCGCGCGGCGAAGTGCGATCTCGGTGAGGTCCGGTTGCTCCGGGTGCTTCTCGCGCAGCGACGCGAGCGTCGCGTCGTCGAACTCGACCGACGGCATCGGCGACGGCGGCCAGTCGCCGGCCTTCAACGCGAAGCGCTTCGATCCCGGCTGCCCGATCGCGCCGCTCCACGCGGTGGCCACCTTCGCAAGCCGCGCGCTCTCCGCAGCCGCAAGCGCCGTGCGCTTCGACGCATCGGCCGACGCAAGCTCGAGCGCGAGGTCGCGCATCGATGGCTCGGGCGCCATGCCCCACGCACGCACCTCGCCCGCGGCGAACGCGAGGAAGTCGCGGTAGAAGTCCTCGCGGCTCACGCCGAACGCGCGGCGCATCGCCTCGTCCTCGCGGATTCCCTCGGCGTACGAGAAGAGCAGCGTGCGGATCGCATCCCATCCGAAGCGCTTCTCCATGTACTCGACCATCCAGCGGCCCTGCGCGTACGCCTGCTGCCGGTCGGTCGGCCGCTCGGGCCGGACGAACGCCCAGTTGATGCCGTCGAGATCGAAGAGCGCGCCCCGGCTCCACGCCGCCGCGAGCAGCTGGCATGTCTCGAACGTGCGCGGCGTGTCCTCGAGCGCCACCGCCACGGCCTCGGTCAGCCAGTGCGGGATGCGGTTCTTCGTCATCGAGAGCGTGACCGTGTGGGTGTACTCGTGTCGCAGCACCGCCAGCGGATCGAAGAGGCCGAGGTGCTTCTTCTGCGGTCCCTCCTTCGGAATCTCGATCGCGATCGTGGGGCCCGTGCACACCGCGATCGTGTGAATGCGTGGGAGACCCGTCACGCGCACGCCGAAACTGCGGTGGTCGGGCATCACGTCGATCAACGTCTTGCGCGCGGGCTCGTGCCCGAGACGCGCGCAAACCTCGTCGTGCATCCCGTCGAGGACGCCGGCGAGAAGCTCCGCGACGAGCGCCGCCTCGCCCTCGGGGTGACGGATCGTGAAGTGCTCGGTCTCGATGCGCTTCCAACCGGCGAGTTCCTCGGCGAGCGCGAGCGTAAACGTGGTGCGCTCGTCGTTCGGATCGAGCCGAACCGCCTCGCGCAGATCGGCGACCGCGCGTTCCTCGCGACCATCCTGCATCGAGAGAAGCCCGAGTTCGGCGCGCGGCAGCGCCCACGCCGGCTCACGCGCGGCGGCGGCCTCGAGCGTGGCGCGCGCTTCCTCGTACTGCCGGTCGAACACGAGTTGCCGACCCGCGATGACGAGGGCGCGCGCGCTGCCTGGCGCACGGCCGTCGAAGGCCGCGAGCGTGGCGCGCATCGCGTCGTAGTCGTAGCGCGCGGCCTCGCAGGCCGCCTTCCACCCAAGCGCTTCCGGCGGCACGGGGTCGAGCGCGAGGATCGGTGCGAGCGCCTCGCGGGCAAGCACCGGGTCGTCCTGCATCAGCGCGCTGCGCGTCTCGATGAACGCCGCGAAGGGATGCGCGGGTGCGATCCTGCGAAGCGCCGCGACCGCGCGCGATGCGCCCTCGAAATCGAACTGATCGAGCGCAAGACTTCCTGCAAGATGCCACGCGCGCGCGGCGCGTGGCGAAAGCGCGAGCGCCTCGCCGGTCGCGACGATCGCGTCCTGCCCGGCATGGCGATCGGCGAGAAGTTCGGCCTCGCGCGTGCGGATGCGAGGGTCAAGTCGATCCACCTGCTGCCGCGCCCGCGCAAGCGCCGTGAGCAGCGACTTGTAGGTCGGTGCGGCCGAGGCGTCGAGCCGGATGCGCAGCGCGCCGAGGTCGACCGCCGCCAGGATGTCGTCGACCGACTTCGCGCCCTCGAGCGATGGCGCGGCGGCGGTCGCAAGCGCGAGCGCCTCGTCGCGGCGACCCAGCATCGCGAGCGCTTCCGCACGGAGCGCACGCAGGGGGAGAGATGCGGATTCCCGCCTTTCATCCTTCGCTTCGTCCTTCGTCGCATCGCCTGTCGCATCCACGACTTCCTGGAATCGCCCTTCGAAGAGCGCCAGCGAGAGCCGCAGTTCGAGCGGCACCGTCGGATCGGACCACGCAGGGTCGCGCGCATCGAGCCGCTCGAGCGCCACGAGCGCGCGCCGCGACGGGCGATCGAGGTCGGTGTCGTCGAAGATCCCGTGGCGCACGCGGAACTCGCGCCGCTCGTCCTCGGTGAGGTATTCGGCGCGCGCGGTCTCGGCGACCGCGGGCGAGGGCGCCACCACCTCGGGCACGAAGGTCGACTGCGCGGAAGCGACGGCGGCAAGCCCGAGCCCGGCCACGAGCGCCAGGGAGCGGGCTCCGAACCGCGCGACGCTGGAATGGCCCGCGGGGGCTCCGATCGTGCGGAAACTGGCGCGGATTCCATGACCGACAGGCGTCATGGGTGGAGCGTAGCAACCACCCGACACCGCGTTGCCCTCCCGCACGTGTTTCCGCAGCGACGTCCGCGCCGGAATGTCGGTCGATCGGCTACCGTCCGTTCCGACATGACACCCCGTCCCATCAGCCTCGGCGTCGATCGGTCGACCGCGCCGCACATCGCACGCCTCGCTCGCACGACGGCCGCGCTCGTGTGGGTCGCCACGATCCCTGCTGCTGCAACCGCGCAGCCCGTGCCGGCGACGCCCGAGCCGGCGAAGGCTGCACAGGAATCCACGGCCACGCCACCGGTCACCGCGCCCGAGGCCACGAAGCCCGAGGCCACGAAGCCCGAGACCACGAAGCCCGAGACCACGAAGCCCGAGACCACGAAGCCCGAGGCCGCCGCGAAGCCCGCGAGCGATGAGGCACGCGAGCGCGCGGAGGCGTTCCTCGGTGAACTCGAGAAGACCGCCACCACGATCTCCTCGATGAGCGGCACCCTCACGCTCGAGAAGTTCGACGCCCTCGGCGAGGAGACCGACCAGCGCACGGGCCGGCTCGTCCTCGATCGAAAGGACGGCAAGCGCCGTATCGCGATCCGCTTCGAGGAGTACATCGACGGCTCGGGCCGGCTCGACCGCTCGGTGCTCCACTACATCGTCGCGGACGGTTGGCTCTGCGAGATCGACCACACGAACAAGTCGTTCACCAAGCGGCAGATCGCGCGACCGGGCGAGGAGTTCGACCCGCTCGCGCTCGGGAATGGGCCCGTGCCCCTTCCGATCGGACAGAAGAAGGCCGACGTCCTCGCGCGCTTCGATGTCACCGAGACCGAGATCCCCGCCGACATCCCCCTCCTCGGCTCGTTGCAGGATGTCGCCGCGATGCGCCTCGTGCCGAAGTCGGGAAGCGAGGCCGCGCAGGAGCTCGAGAACGTCGATCTCTTCTACGACCGAACCACCCTGGCGCCGGTCGGCGTCGTGATGCGCGAGAAGAACGGGAACCGCACCGTCGCGCGCGTGACGAAGCCCGTGGTGAACGGCGACGTGAAGCCCGAGGACCGCGCGCTGCTCGAGATCCCCGCGCTCGATCCGAAGGAATGGGCGCACGACGTGAAGCCGCTCGCGAATCCCGACTGATCCGAATCGCGTGCCGCGAGGCTGTCTCAGCCGCGCAGTGCGACCTGTTCCACGATCTCGAGGCCGAAGCCGTGCAGGCCCGGCATCGCGCGGCGCGGATGGTTCGTGAGGACGCGCAGGCGCGAGAGCCCGAGATCGCGCAGGATCTGGCCACCCACGCCGAACTCGCGGCTGTCCATCGGCTGCGCGCGCACGCCGACGCCCTCGGTGCGCGTGAGGTCGGGCGTGTTCACGTCGTCGTGCGGACGGCGGATCTGCTGGAGCCGCGCGAAGAAGTCCTCGCCGCTTCCCTCGGGACGCAGGTAGACGATCGCGCCGCGCCCCGCACGCTGGATCGCGCGCATCGCCGCGCGGAGGTCGTCGCCGCTCGAGGTGGCGCCCTCGCCACGCGCCATGCCGAAGATGTCGCCGAGAAGGTCGCGCCGATGCATGCGCACGAGGACGGCCTCGTCGATCTCGGGAATGCGGCCGTGCGCGTCGGGCACGCCGATGCCGCCGTGCGAGAGGACGAGATGCGGCACGGGGTCGACCGCGCTTTCGTACGCAAAGAGCGTGAAAACGCCTTCCGGCGTCTCGATGCGCGCGCCCGACACGGGCTCGACGCGCCGGACGAGCGCCTCGCGCGCGAGACGATGCTCGATGATCTGCTCCACCGAGCACATCTTGAGCCCGTGCTGCACACAGATCTTCTCGAGGTCGGGGACGCGCGCCATCTCGCCGTTTTCGAGCACGATCTCGATGATCGCGGCCGCCGGACGCAGGCCCGCGAGACGGCAGAGGTCGACCGATCCCTCGGTCTGCCCCGTGCGCACGAGGACTCCGCCCGGCCGCGCGCGCAGCGGGTTGATGTGTCCGGGGCGCACGAAATCCTCGGGAACCGAGCCCGGTTCCGCAAGCAGCTGGATCGACTTCGCGCGATCGCGCGCGCTGATCCCCGTGCCGACGCCGTGCTTCGGATGGCCGTCCACCGTCACGGTGAACGCCGTGCCGCGCACGCTGGTGTTGACGCCGGTCTGCGGCCCGAGGTCGAGGCGCTCGCAGGTCTCCGCATCGAGCGCGACGCAGAGGTACCCGCCGCCGACGCGCGTGAGGAAGTTGATCATCTCGACCGTCATCGCCTCGGCCGCGACGACGAAGTCGCCCTCGTTCTCGCGGTTCTCGTCGTCGACCAGCACGATCGCCTTGCCTGCGCGCAGGTCGGCGAGGATCTCGGGGATGGATGCGAACGCGGTCATGCGCCCCTCGCATTCGCCTCGACGATGCGCGCGTGGCGCGACCAGAGCGTGTCCATCAGCGCGCGGTGCGGCGCGGCCGCCGTCGGGTCGTCGATGCGGCGCGCGACGACCTCGAGCAGCTCGACGAGCCAGTGGAAGTCGTTGGTCGAGACGAACTCGCGTCCGACGCGCGCCTTCGCGCGGCCGGCGGCGACGCCGTCGATGTCCTGCATGTTGTGGTAGTTCCCGAGCGGAAGGCACACGCACGTCGACGCGAGGCCGAAGCTCGCGAACGCGGTCGCCTCGCAGGCGCCGCCCGGCATCAGCTTCCGCTGGAAGCGGAACGACGCGTGGTCCTTCGCGTGCGCGGCGGCGAGATCCCCGACGCGGTTCGTGAGCTCCGGCGTGAAGACGCTGAGCCGGTCGCCCACGCGCACGATCGGACCTGCGCCGATCGGCGAATCGTGCGGAAAACTGCGCGAGTTCTCGAGGCAGAGGAGCCGCGCGCCCTTCGGCATCGACCCCTCGCGCGCGGCACCGATCGCGCCGATGAAGCCGATCTCCTCGCTGCGCGTGAAGAGGAGCGCGACATGCGCGCACGCGGCGTCGCGCGAGATCTCGTCGAACGCGACGAGCGCCGCCGCGAGCGCGGCGAGATCGTCGCAGGCGTGCGTGTGCGCGAGCCCGTCCTTCACCTCGGCCTTCGGGAACCTCCAGCGCGCGATCGAACCGGTCGCGACGATCGCCGCGTCGGCCGCGCGAGAGAGGCGCGCGGCCACGGTCTTGAACGGCTTGGTCGCCGGGTCGGTCTTCGCATCGAGCGACACGATGCGCGCATCGCACGAGCGCTCGCCGGCGCGGTCGAACACCTCGAGCGCAGCGCCCACGAAGTACGGATCGTTCACGCCGCCGCGGAACTCGAGGTCGAGCTCGACGCCCGCGGCGCGTCCCTTGCCGACGACGCGCATGCCGGTCACGACGAACGCGGGATGATCGAGGTGCGCGGTGATGAGGAGCGGCTTCACACCGGTCTTCATGCCACGGGCGCACGCCTCGAGGAAGTCGTGCCGCGCGATCGTGAGGTTGCCGATTCGGTCGCGAGAGAGAACGAGCCTGTCGGCTCGTTCGGCCACCCACGCCTCGATCCGCGCGATCACGCGCTCCTCGCGGCCCGCAGCCGTCGGCAGCGACGTGATCTCGAGGAGGAACTCCTCGCGCGCGCGGCGCTCGGCGGCCGCGATGGCGGGGCCGGCCGAAGTCCTCGCGGCCTTCGCGGCCGGCTTCCTCGCCGACTTCCTCGCCGACTTCCTCGCCGGCCTCGTCGCCTGCGTACGCGCGGCCCGCGTCTTCGACGCAGGCTTCCGCACTGGCTTCTTCACGCTGTTCCGACGCTTCTTCGCGGCCATCGGGGCTCCTTGGGGGGTCGCGATGGTAGTCGCACGGCCCCCGGAACGCGCACCGCCGGGGCGGCTCCGATACCATCGCCCCCCTTCCGCGCGCCGGAAACGACCAGGACCGCCATGAAGGACACGAACAACGCCCCCCGCCCCGCCTGCGACCCCGCGACCGAGCTCGACGTGCGCTTCCGCGCCGCGATCCGCGCGGTGACGGGCGCCGAGGCCGATCCGCAGATCCGGCCGAGCGGCAATCCGAAGTTCGGCGACTTCCAGGTGAACGCCGCGATGGCGCTCGCCAAGGAGCGCGGCACGAATCCGCGCGCGCTCGCCGAGGAGATCCTGAAGGCCGCCGACCTCGCGGGCATCGCCGACAGGTGCGAGGTCGCCGGCCCGGGCTTCATCAACGTCACGCTCGCGCGGGCGTTCACCGAGTCGCGCCTCGCGATGCTCGCCGCAAGCCCGACCCTTGGCGTACCCGCGCCGAACGACCCGCACGCGGTCGTCGTCGACCTCTGCGGCGTGAACGTCGCGAAGCAGATGCACGTCGGTCACCTGCGCGCGACCATCATCGGCGACTCGCTCGCGCGCGTCTTCGAGCGCCTCGGCCGCAAGGTCTGGCGCGAGAACCACCTCGGCGACTGGGGCCTTCCGATCGCGATGACGCTCGCACGGCTCGTGCGCGAGAAGGCCGACTTCGCACGGCTCACGCTTGACGACCTCAACCACGCCTACCGCGGCGCGCAGAAGGAGACCTCGACCGCCGACCTCGACGCGGCGTACGAGTTCCGCTGCGGCCCGCACCGCATCGCCGAGCTCGAGGTCCAGTACGAGCCCGCGCGCGCGGCGATGGAGGACGCGAAGAAGACGCTCGTGCGGCTCCAGTCGGGCGATGCCGAGATCGTGCGGCTGTGGGAGCGCCTCATCGAGGTGACGATGGAGCAGGTCTACGAGGCCGCGCGCACGCTGAACGTGAAGGTCGGCCCCGAGAACAACCGCGGCGAGAGCTTCTTCCGCGACCGGCTCGGCGGCGTGATCGAGGCGTTCGCGAAGTCGGGCCTCGCGAAGAGCGACAAGGGCGCGATGGTGGTGCCGTTCGCCGACCGCGAGCGGCCGCTTCTCATCCAGAAGTCGGACGGCGGGTTCCTCTACGCGACCACCGATCTCGCGGCCGTGCGCTTCCGCACGCACGAGCTCGACGGCAGCCTCGTCGTCTACGTGGTCGACGCGCGACAGCGCGACCACTTCAAGGATGTCTTCGACGCGGCGCGCATGATCGGCTGGAACAAGACCGCCGACGGCACCGAGTCGACGCTCGTCCATCTCGGTTTCGGCGCCGTGCTCGGCCCCGACAAGAAGCCGCTCAAGACCCGCTCGGGCGAGAACTTCACGCTGAAGGACCTGCTCGACGAGGCGTGCGAGCGTGGCACCGCCGAGGTCATGCGCCGCGCGGCCGACCCGGCGAGCCCAACGCACGGGCTTCCTGCCGATGAACTCGCGCGGATCGGCTCCGCCGTCGGCATCGCCGCGGTGAAGTACGCCGATCTCTCGGGCGATCTCACCAAGGACTACGTGTTCGACCTCGACCGCATGATCGCCTTCGAGGGCGACACGGGGCCGTATCTCCAGTACGCGCACGCACGCATCGCGTCGATCCTGGCGAAGTCGGGTGAGCCGGCGGCGGCGATCGACGCGGCGCCGCTCGCACTTGCCGAGCCAGCCGAGAAGGCGCTCGCGCTCCACCTCCTCCGCTACGCGCAGATGGCGCTCGACGTCGGCCGCTCGCTCGAGACGAACCGCGTGGGCCTCTACCTGCGCACGCTGGCGGAGCTCTTCAACGCGTTCTACCAGTCGTGCCCCGTCCTCAAGGCCGACGACCCAGCCACGCGCCTCGCGCGGCTCAGGCTGTGCGCGATCACGCGCGCCGTGCTCGCCGACGGACTCTCGCTCTACGGCATCGTCGCGCCCGAGCGGATGTGAGCGGTCGACCGAACCTGCCGGCAAACGCCTGCGGTACGCTGCACGCATGCCCACCCGCAGCGCGCAGTACCAGAACGTCGCGGTCTACGACCATCCGCTGATCCAGCACAAGCTGACGATCCTGCGCGACAAGCAGACGGGGCACGAGCAGTTCCGCGTGCTGCTGAACCAGATCGCAGGCCTGATGGCCTACGAGGTCAGCCGCTATCTCGCCGTGCGTGAGAAGCCGGTCGAGACGCCGGTCGCGCGCACCGTGGGCACGGAGCTCGCGGAGCCGACCACGCTTGTGCCGATCCTGCGCGCGGGTCTCGCGATGATGGACGGCCTGCTCGCGCTCTTCCCGGAAGCACGCGTCGCTCACATCGGCATCTACCGCGACGAGAAGACGGCAAAGCCGATCACCTACTACGCGAAGATGCCGCCCGACATCGCGAACGGACCTGCAATTGTGGTTGATCCGATGCTCGCGACCGGCGGCAGCGCGATCCATGCGGTCGAGCTCCTGCGCGAGAAGGGCGTGAGGAAGATCCAGCTCGTGTGCCTCGTCGCCGCGCCCGAGGGCATCAAGGCGATGCAGGCGGCGCACCCCGATGTGACGATCCACGTCGCGTCCGTCGACGAGCGGCTCAACGAGCGCTTCTACATCGTGCCGGGCCTCGGCGACGCGGGCGACCGCATCTTCGGAACGCAGTGAGGAGCGCTCGTGATGAAGGCGGTCGCCGCGGCGGCGGCTCGCTCTGGCGTGATCCACGCCAGAGCGAGCGAAAGCGGGCCCTTGAAGCGAAGCTTCAGCAGCCCGCGCGTCGCGAGCGCCCAGATCACATCCCGTCACTTCGGAGACGCGGGCACCCACGGCACGTCGCCGACGCCCGCGGCGTGATTCGCGCGGCGCGCCATCGCGAACAAAAGATCGCTCATGCGATTCATGTAGCGAAGTGGTCCCGCGCCGACTGGTTCGAGCTGCGCGAGCGACACCATCAGCCGCTCCGCGCGCCGGCAGACCGTGCGTGCGAGGTGGAGTCGCGCCGCGAGCTCGGAGCCCGACGGCATCACGAACGCCCGCAGCGGCGGGTTCGCGCCGTCGATCTCGTCGATCCAGCGCTCGACCTCGGACACATGGTGTTCCTCGATGCGAACGATCTTCGTGCTGTTGTTGGCCCCTTCGGGCGTGGCGAGGTCGGCGCCGATGTCGAAGAGCCGCGACTGGACGTGCGAGAAGATCTCAAGCAGCCGCGCCTCGTACGGATCGGACTTCCGGCAGGCGGCCATCACCATCCCGATGATGGCGTTGAACTCGTCGACCGTCCCATAGGCCTCGATGCGAGGGTGGTCCTTCGAGACGCGCGTCCCGGAAAAGAGCCCTGTCGTGCCGTCGTCGCCTGTTCGGGTGTAGAGCTTCATGGGTTTCCAACGGCAGGGGTGTCCGGCGGGTCTCGGCCGATCTCCATCGGCACAACGCAGGCGCTCAAGTTCGTCGGGCGAATCCGGACGGATGCGCCCCGCCGCGACTTATACTCCACGCACCTCGATGCCGCGCCCCGGAACCATCCGCCTTGTCACCGCACTCGGCGCCCTGCCGATGCTGGCGTCGCTCCCCGGCTGTCTCATCGCTTCGGGGAAGACCGTCCGTGAGAGCGGCCCGCAGATCTCCGAGAGCACGCTGCGGGCGATCGACTACCGCACGGCCACCACGGAGTGGCTCCTCGCGGCCTTCGGTGAACCGGCGAACCGCGTCTGTCTGCCCGACGGCGCCGAGATCCTCCGCTACGACAGCGACGTGCGCACGACGGAAGGTTCGTATTTCCTCATGCTCGCGGCGTCGAGCACCAACCGCATCGAGCGCACCTGCTGGTGGTTCGAGACGCGCGACGGCCGGGTGACGCGCGCCTGGGGTGAGCCGCCGATCCGCAGACGCCCGTCACGCCGTCGGAGCGGTGACGCTCGGATCGGGTATCGCGACGAAGTCCGGCTCGACCGCGCGCGCACCCGACCCATCGCGCACCGAGGTGCGATAGCCCGGACGCAGCGACGCCGACGCGAACGATCCATCGCGCGCCATCACGAGAAACGCCGCCTGATGATGCGCTTCGAGCGGGTACGTCGACGCGATCCGCGCGACCGCCTCGCGTGCGGCGTCGAGGGGCGAGGCGCCGCGGCGCATGCACTCGACCGCGAGGAACGCGCCGCAGATTCCCATGATGAGTTCCCCGGTGCCGGTTGCGGTCGCGCCTCCGACCGCGGGATCCACGTAGAGCCCGTGACCGATGATCGGCGAGTCGCCGACGCGGCCCGGCACCTTGAACGGCGTGCCGCTCGTCGAGCAGCCGCCGGCGAGCACACCGGCCGCATCGATGGCGAGACATCCGATCGTGTCATGATGGCGCCAGCGCGCTTCATCCGGGGGAAGCGATGTACCCGAGGATCCGCCAGCGCACGAACCCGCATCGCCGAACAACCGTCCGTCCGAACCGTGACGTCGGTCGACCGGGCGCAGCGGATCGAATCCGAGACCCGGCTTCAGCGACCGATCGCGGCTTTGGTCGACGACACCACCCTCGCGTTTCCATTTCTCCCAGCTCGCCCGCGCCTCCGGCGAGAGGAGATCCTGCGTCGCCAGTCCCTCGGCGTCGGCGAAGCGGTCGGCGTCGGGGCCGACCAGCATCACGTGCGGGGTCCGCTCCATCACACGGCGCGCCACCGAAACCGGATGGAGGTGCGAACGCAACCCGGCGACGCTGCCGCAGCGGCCGGGTGAGAGCATCACGCAGCCGTCGAGACTGACGCGCCCATCGGCATCGGGCAGGCCGCCATAACCGACGCTGTCGATGTCGGCCGCCGCATCCGCGTAGGCGCAAGCCGCCTCTACGGCGTCGAGCGCCCCGATATTCCCGGGCCTTCGCTCGGGCGACGTGTCGAGAAGCGACGGCCAGGCCGCCTCGTTGGCGCGGAGTCCGAACGACCAGGTGCTGACGATGCGCATGTCTCCATTGTGACACGACGCACGCCGGAGCGCGAGATGTGGAGAGCCAGGTCGCGCGACGTCTGGACTTCCGGATTTCCCCGTGATTTCCCGCTTCCGCAGCTTGCAGTCCTGCGGATGGAGGTACCCTTCCAATGACGGCGCCGGACCCACTCTCAGGGATCCGGGCATCCGGCAGGTCCGCCGTTGCATGTCTTCGGCCTGCCACCACACCGGCGCACAGCTGGAGTCGGTCTTCGCGGAGTGCACCCGCTCGAACAGCGGCCGCGGTTCCGGCACCCCATGCTGACGAGATGCGTCGAACGCGGGACCCCCCCGCAGAAAGGCAGAGTCGATGCTCAACATCACTCGCCAGAACCGCAAGGGCGGCTTCACGATCGTCGAGCTCCTCGTCGTCGTGTCGATCATCGCCCTCCTCATCGCACTGCTCCTTCCCGCAGTGCAGAAGGGCCGTGACAAGGCCCTCGTGTCGCAGTCGGTCGCCAACCTCAAGAACCTCGGCACCGCGAACGAGCTCTACGCCGGCGACTGGAACGATCGTCAGTTCACGATCATGCCCGACGATGCCGGTCTCAAGAACGGCAACTGCACCACGTACCTCCAGGACATCGCCTGCCCGCCGCAGGCGCTCCTCGGCTGGGACGGCAACGCCATGTGGGGCTACTTCATCGGCTCCAGCGGCAAGTGCTCGCAGTTCGGCTACCCCGGCAACTGCGGCAACTGGGTCGTCCACATGCCGATCAACTTCGTCGCCGGCGACGGCTTCGGCGCGTGGCGCATCCCGGGTCTCAAGGCCTTCCACGACTACGTGAACGGCCGCTTCTACGACCCGACCTTCTACGCTCCGAAGGACTCCGTGCCGCTCAGCAACGTCTCGAAGTACTTCACGAGCCCGTCGGAGTTCACCTACGACGGCTCGGCGTACGAGGACAGCACCTACTGCTTCTCGCCCGCCGCGATGTACGACGTGAAGGTGCTCGCCAAGGCGAACACCCCGCCGGGTTGGGCTCCGCCGACCGGCCTCCCCGCCGGTTACCGCAGCCCGCCGGTTTCGCGCTGCAAGTACCCGTCGCTCAAGACGCGCATGATCGAGCACAACTGGCTCCAGAAGGCGCCGGACCAGCTCACCAACCCGAACTTCGCGGGTAACTCGACGCCTTGGTTCTTCAACCATGGCTACAACTCCGAGCCGGGCTGCCTCTTCTTCGACGGCAGCATCTCGCTCGTCGGCTGCCTCCGCGCCCAGCAGGCCGAGCAGCGCGCCGGTCAGCTCTGGTCGCGCAACACGCCGTTCCAGGGCAGCGGCTACTTCGGAGCGCAGAGCTACGACTTCCTTGTCCGCACCAGCTTCCACGTCCTCACGATCGACGGCATCGAAGGCCGCGACGTGCTCGGCGCCGAAGGCTGATCGGCAGGGTTGTTCCGGCAGTGCGGCGCGCCGCGCCGCGCTTGCCTGAACGCTCCGCACGACAGGTTCATCTCAACCGCCCGCCGCAAGGCGGGCGGTTGTCTTTTTGCACGCAGGGTCGCCCTCGAGCCTCCCCGCTTGCACCGATGCATTTCCGCAGGGTGGTGTCCATTCGGTGCGTTGTCGGGAATCCGACGCATTCCGCGCGCCGCGCTGCGTACGGGTTTCCGACGGCATCGTGCGCCCTCCCGACGCGGAGCGCGCCCACCTCTCTCCACGCAGGCCGCCGTCGCATGTCTTCGCCTGCGTCCCATCCCAGGGCCGAGGGCGGGCACCGGACGGCCGTGCGGATCGGCCGCGGAGTCTCGCCCTCCGGGCTCTCGCTTTTTCGCGGGTTTCGCCGCTTTCGCCGCGCAGGCGCGCGTTCCGCGCCGCATGATGCGCGGACCGTCTTCGTCGGCGGCACAACCAGGAGGCTCCATGCCCGGGACCACGCATCCGCATCGTCGCCCATCATCCGGCTTCACGATCGTCGAGCTTCTCGTCGTCGTCTCGATCATCGCGCTCCTGATCGCATTGCTCCTGCCGGCGGTCCAGAAGGGTCGCGACAAGGCGCTGATCTCACAGTCGATCGCAAACCTCAAGAACCTCGCGACCGCGAACGAGCTCTACGCCGGCGACTGGAACGACCGGCAGTTCACCGCCTGCCCCGACGACGCCGGCATCGCGAACGGCAACTGCACGCAGTACCTGCAGCAGATCGCGTGTCCTCCGCAGCAGCTTCTCGGCTGGGACGGCAACGCCATGTGGGGCTACTTCCTCGGCTCGAGTGGCAAGTGCGCGCAGTTCGGCTGGCCCGAGGCCTGCTACAACTGGATCATCTACATCCCGATGCAGTTCGGCACGGGGTCGAATCCGGGCGGCGGCAACAACTTCGGCAGCTTCCGCATGCCCGGCATCAAGTCGTTCCACGACTACATGAACGGCCGCTTCTACGACCCGACGTTCTACGCGCCGAAGGACATCGTGCCGCTCAACAACGTCGCCAAGTACTTCACGCGACCGGCCGAGTTCACCTACGACGGAAGCGCGTACGAGGATGCCTCGTACTGCTGGTCGCCCGCCGCGATGTACGACCCTCGGGTCTTCGCGAAGAACGCGACGCCCTCGGGCTACGTCAATCCGAACACGCTGCCCGCGGGCTTCAAGAGCCCGCCGGTCTCGCGCTGCAAGTACCCGTCGCTCAAGACGCGCATGATCGAGCACAACTGGCTGCAGAAGCGGCCCGACCAGCTCACCAACCCGAACTTCGCGGGAAACGCGACGCCGTGGTTCTTCAACCACGGCTACAACTCGGAGCCGGGATGCCTCTTCTTCGACGGAAGCATCTCGCTCGTGGGCTGCCTCCGCGCGCAGCAGGCCGAGCAGCGCGCCGGCAACCTCTGGTCGCGCACCACGCCGCTCGGGACGAACGGCTACTACGGCGGCCAGAGCTACGACTTCCTCGTGCGGACGAGCTTCCACATCCTGACCCTCGACGGCATCGAGGGTCGCGACGTGCTCGGCGCGGAAGGCTGAGCGCAGCTCCTGCGCGGCCACTCCGGCATCCACCCCACGCTTCACCTGAACATGGCCCTTCCCCATGTTGTGCCGTGTTTTTGTGTGTTAAGGCACGGACCGCGCCCGATGCTCCCGTTGAGAAACGATGCAGGGCGCGTTTGGTTCTCGTGAAGGGACCGCTTCCGCCGCGCGCCACATCGGATCGCACGCGGAGCCTTCCATGGAACCCGCCAACCCGCTGCCAGGATCTGCCGCCCCGATCGCTCGAGCGAACGCTCTCCCGAGGGCAGGCTTCACCATCGTCGAGCTCCTCGTCGTGGTGTCGATCGTCTCGCTTCTCATCGCACTCCTCCTGCCCGCGGTCCAGAAGGGCCGCGACAAGGCACGGACCACGCAATCGATCTCGAACCTACGCGGCCTCGGCGCCGCGAACGAGTCGTATGCGGCCGACTGGCACGACCGGCAGTACACCGTCACGCCCGACGACGTCGGGCTCGCCGGCGGCGACTGCGCGCAGTATCTCCAGCAGATCGCGTGTCCCCCGCAGCAACTGATCGGCTGGGACAGCTTCGGGATCTGGGGCTACTTCATCGGCTCGAGCGGCAAGTGCGCCGCGTTCGGCTGGCCCGAGGCGTGCTACAACTGGTCGGTCTATCTCCCGATGCAGTTCGGCACCGCGGCGAATCCAGGCGGCGGCAGCAACTTCGGCAGCTTCCGGATGCCCGGCGTGAAGAGCTTCTGCGAGTACGTCAACGGTCGCTTCTACGACCCGGCGCTGTACGCGCCCAAGGACGAGGTGCCGCTGGCGAACATCTCTAGGTACTTCACGAGTCCTGCGCAGTTCACCTACGACGGAGTCCACTACGAGGACAGCTCGTACTGCTGGTCGCC